>JBDTMQ010000200.1:0-2016 GCA_039934155.1 Acidobacteriota bacterium
TGGTGCTCTGGCCGGCGAGGTCGCCAGCAAAATGGCGGTCGAGAGTGTCAGCGAAAAGCTTTTGACAGACGACGTCGACGAAACGCTGACACCCGAGGCCTATGAGTATCATCTGATCTCTAAGCTTTACAATGCGACGGTTTACGCCAATTATATGGTGCATCAGCAGGGCCGCACCGATGCGCAGTTCCAGGGAATGGGCGCCACCTTCACTGGTCTTGGCGTAACGCCGGCCGGTGTCGATATCATTCAGGTGGGCGACAGCCGGGCTTACCTCGTCAGAAAGGAAAAGATCTACCAGATCACCAAAGACCAGTCGCTCGTTCAGCAGCTGATCGACGCCCAGCAGATTTCTCCCGAAGAAGCCGAAACACATACTCTCAAAAACGTGATCCTACAGGCGCTCGGCGCACAAAACGAGATCTATCCGGTCTCTGCCCGTCTGACCCCATGCGAAAACGATGTTTTGCTTTTGTGCAGCGACGGCCTTTCCAACAAGGTGTCGGCGGCCAGCATGCAGCGGCATATCGTCGAGAATATCGACCAGCTTCAATCGGCCTGTGCGGGTCTGGTGACCGAGGCCAATGAAAATGGCGGCGAGGATAATATTACGGTGATCCTGGCGCGGCTGACAGGTGAGAATCTCGCCGAGCCCAATGGAGAAGAAGTTCAGCTCGAACTGATCGATCTCGGCAACATTCACGATACCGCCGATCAGGATACAGCTGAAATACTCTAGCCGTCTCGCCATTCCGGCAGTTCGTTCGTTACACGCCGAACAAATATAGACGACCCCTTTACGCTTACCACCTCGACCTTTTCGCCCTCGATCAGCTCGGTTTGGCCGTCGATCGGAAACGCTGTCCACGTAGAGCCATAAACCTTTACGGCGCCCTCGCGCAGCGCGCCCTTGCTAGCCGTCGTCACGGTCCCGATCTGACCGGGCATCGAATCAACACCCATTTTCAGTTCATCCGAGCCCTGGTGCGGCAGATACTTTGCAAAAATCGTCCGCGACATTGCGGTCAGAGCGACCGAGACAACGGCAAATACAATGAATTGCCCAACGAAACCGATGCCCAGAAGTCCGGCAAGTGCCGCCGCAACGGCACCGATACCAAACCAAAAAAGCACGAATCCCAGCGTGAAGATCTCAGCGATTATGAGCCCTACACCCAAAATTAGCCACAAAATCCAAAGTCCCTGTTCCATCGATATTTAAATGATTTCGTCAGGGCAATCATAACATAGATCGCGACGGTTCATGCTTCGCTGACCAGCCGGTCCCGCCTGGCTTCGGGCCCTCGGTTTGAAGTTGATTTCCGGTATGTTAATCTCATAAATCGTGCTGGGGTGGCGGAATTGGTAGACGCCCAGGACTTAAAATCCTGTGTCCTTAGGGACGTACGGGTTCGATTCCCGTCCCCAGTACCAATCTAATCCATTTAATTACAACCACTTAATGGGTCATACTAGAAATAGGGTGGCCCTTCTTTTCCTAAAAAAAATCTCCGGGGGGAATTTCGGGGGGAATTTTCTGGCACGACCCCGTTCGGTCCCGACCTAAGATGAGGCTTTTTGACCAGGAATGTCTAGGTTCTTCACGAAAGTTTTGATGACCTAGTGGCGGGGGCATAGTTCTTGCTTTTCGATGTATAGAATGTAGGGGAAATAAGATATATGAGCCGTGAAATAATCGACAGCGAACAACTCGCGCAAAGATGGCACCTTACTGGAACTGAGGAGGCGATTTCGAAAAGATTCCAACGTCTCAGGGCTCTACCCAAGTCGAACCCACGTCATCTGAAGGCGCTGAGAATCGGTAATCAGATCCGTTACCTAATGGCGGATATATTGGAATATGAAGATCGAATCGTCACCGGAAAAAGGCGGGTCTTAACCTAGAAGAATGGTATGGTCGAATTTTCCTTTCGCGCGGTAGACCTCGCGTTGCGGCCGGAATGAATAGCTCGATTTAGATACGTAAGGCGTAAAACTCGGCTTCTTTTTTAACCA
>JBDTMQ010000201.1:0-11700 GCA_039934155.1 Acidobacteriota bacterium
AAGGTGTGATCCGCTATTCGACACCTTCGGAACCGACATCCGTTCCCGCCGATCCGGACGAACTGCAGGCCGCCTTTGTTAATCTGCTTGATAATGCTGTCAAATATTCAGGCGAAGGGGCCAGAATAACTGTTCGAACTCAATCGTCAACCCTTAAAAATAAGGTGAATGTATTTATCAGGGATAACGGCATCGGTGTACCGCCAGGGGAACTGAAACGGATATTCAAACGTTTTTATCGGGTCGACGACCCGGCCAGCCGAGGCACAAAGGGGACTGGTCTGGGGCTTGCGATCGTAAAGTCGGTGATCGACAAACACGGCGGAAAGATAAGGGCCGACAGCCGCGGTAAGGGGATGGGAACCACCATCCTGATACAATTGCCAAAGGTGTAAGTGCGTCAATGAAGATCCTTATTGTCGAAGATGAACAGCATTTGGCCGACGGCCTGAAATATAATCTTGAAGCTGAGGGGTTTGAAACGGCGCTGGCGGCCGATGGCATTACGGCAATCAGATCCGCTTCGGAAACGAAGTTCGACGCAATAGTTCTAGACGTTATGCTGCCGGGCGTCGATGGTTTTGAGGTCGCAAAAACGCTTCGGGGCCGAAACGATTTTACGCCGATATTGATGCTTACTGCACGTGGTCGTCCCGAGGATGTATTGCGCGGATTTGAGGCCGGAACTGACGACTATCTTTCCAAACCTTTTGACCTGGATATCTTCTTAGCCCGGCTTAACGGCCTTCTTCGCCGCAGCAGTTGGAATCGTTCAGACCCGGCGACACCTGCATCCTCGGCAGTCGTGAACGGTAAGATCATTGATTTTGATAATCTTGAGCTGCGAAGCGGTGATGAGGTCACACAGCTGACGCTGATGGAAATGAGGCTGCTTCGTTACATGATCGATCATGAAGGTTCAGCCGTTTCACGCAAGACCATTCTCGAGGATGTTTGGGGCCTACAGGAGGATACCGATACGCGGGCGATCGATAATTTTATTGTCAGGCTGAGGCGTTATCTTGAAGACGAACCCAACGATCCAAAATTTCTCCGTACGGTACGCGGGATCGGCTACAAGTTCGTGAATCCGCCGGCATAGTTCTTCCGGGACAACACCCGAATGCTCTTTCGCCAGTCCTGATGGAGCTCAAATCGCCACAGTTCGATCTCATCCGACAACATACGGGCGAACCGCTCAAATTCGCGATGAAAACTCAATGCGGGAGCGGCAATGTAAACGAGTGCCGGCATATCGAGTATTTCGCGATCGCCGAATGCGCCGGCGGCCTGCAATTCACCGCTTCGCCGCTGCAGTTCGATCTTTCGCCAATAGTCGGCCGCTTGAAAAACGGCCTGCCGGTCGGGTGAGGTTTTTAATTCAATGATCACCAGGCGGCCGTCGCGCCTTAGCGCCAGCAGATCGAGTTTGTCGGACGTCGTTCGCACCTGATTATAAAGCGGTGAAAGGATCAGATTTTGGTCGAGCTTGGCGATATTGCGCCTCAGGATAGATTCGAGCCAGGCTTCCGGCGCAAGTCGGTAAAGATCATGCCGCCGGTCAGATGTCGCAGCATGCCTGTGTTGATCGAGTTCGCCGACCAACTCCCTGAATTGCCCCCAGCTGTCCGGATCGAGCTGTGTCTTGCTTCGTTCAACGCCGAACCATGCTTTCTCATGCCCACCGACCCGTCGGACACGCGCAAAGGGCAGTCCGAGAAAACGGAGCGTTTCGCCCTGTTTCGAAAAGACGATGTCGATCCGCTCTCGGTCGAGATCCAATATGCGGTTGGCAGTTTCGCTTGGGTTGACAGCTTCGGGAAGCGAGATCTTTGCCGCCTTTTGGCGCCAGAGGTCCCGCATACGCGGCTGGCGCTTCGGAACGATCCTTTCGCGATCCGCCGAGATCTCGAAGAGTCGCAGAGATCGGCGCGAAGGTTCAGAGAACAGGGCTATCAGTTTTCCGACGTCTCTTATCAACTTTTTCCGGCCCGCGAGAAAAAGCAGTCTGTCCGGCAGTTTTTTGCGTGAAGACTTCTTTCGAAAGATCTCCAACGAGATTGTAAGGAAAAGCTCAGACGTAAAGTTATCGGTCAGGGCCGCCAACGCCAAGGCTGTACTTTTATCGTTGAACTCAAAGACCATTTCCGCGATGCGGTCGTTGTCAGCGTTTAGAGCGGTCCGCCGCAATTTCGCGCCGGGAAGCTCATCGCCGAGAAGTGCAGAGACCTTCGCCGCAATTTGGATACGGTCGGCAATTAAGGCCTCGTTCAGCTCAGCGTCCGAAATTCTGGGCGTGAAACGCAGTAATTCAGATCCTTTGCCAAAACGTGAAGTAACTGTCATTGACAGACTTCTTCCACTCGCTGCCGCCTGTTGGACGCGAAAGGTCGTCAGACCACCGTCCTCCAGTACCTCGATCATGGCTCCGCTGCCGGACGTTAAGATAGACACCTCGTGGTTCAAAAGAGGAAATGTGCGGCCATTTTCACGGAGCAAAAGCCATTCGGGGTGAGCCTCGAATGCCTCTCGCAGATCATCGATCATCGCGGTTTGCGGTGTTGCCATTTATAGGTCTCGTCAAAAAATTCCATCATCGCGTCGCTCCAATCGGAATATCCTTTTTCCGATGGATGGATACCGTCCGCAAAAAAGCCCTCGATCTTAAGACGACGCGGCTGGTGATAATAATATACGCGGTCTAGCCCACGTGTGAATTCCCGTATGTTGGCGTCGTGCAGCTTTGACAATTCCCACAAGAAGAATTTTATCGGATGCGGAAGGATCGGCGATGCATTGATCATCGGACAATTCGTAATAAAAATGCCGGCGGCCGGATGTTCGCGTCGCAGCAGATCGATCAGCCGCAGCATATCGCGACGCCATTTTCTGGGACTGCTCAGCTTGATCACGTCATTGCCGCCCAGGCCGAGCAGAATATAGTCAAATTGCTTTTCAGGTATCAAAGGCAGCAGTTCATCTATTGTACGCAGGGCCGTCACACCGTTTTTGCCAATGACCGTCCACTCGACCGGACGCTCGAGTCTACGGCTTAAACGCGCGGCAAACTGGCCGGCAAGCGCCGTTTCGTGCGTTCGCGCGCCCAATCCCGCGACGGTCGATTCGCCCAACACAAGCAGGCAGGCTGGACTTTCGCCACTGCCCGAAAAGCCGGATCTTGCGCCTGCTGCTTCTGGCAGCAAGCCAACGCGGCGGCGCGTTCTCTGGCCTTGAAGATAAAGGATCGGCGATACCGGCAGCAGAGCCGCCGCCGTGAATAGATATATTGCCTGCCAAATTAACAAATTCATCGGTTTCGAACGATATAGGGTCGTTATGTTAGAATTCGGTCACACGAATGCGTTTGTCAAATCCGGCTAAATTTTTTCTTTCAGCCTCTCTGTTTTTGATTTCACAGGTCGGATGCGGTGGCAACAGTTCTATTAAGGACGCTAATTCACAGGTGGCTCAGCCCAGCGGTTTTCCTTTCACGACCATCGAACCGCCGATTTTCCAGACAGAGGTTGTAGTAAAAACCACTGAGTCAGAAAGAGTTACGTTCATTGCGGAAAACGGAAAGAAACGACGCGTCGAGTTCGATCCGGGCGGCTCGCGAAGTCGCGTGCTGATCTATTCGGACAAGACCTATCTTCTGGATATAAAAGACCGAACATTTGTGGAATATCCTCTAGCCGGTGGTCTTTCCGTCGCCGACGACCCGTTCAGATCGCTTCTGATCGGGGGAAAACCTTATGCAGAGTTCGTCAAACTGGGCAGCGAAAACGGGATCGATAAATTCAGCGTCAGGCTTGATGACAGCGGCTTGTCAGAAGCGTTAATCTATGTTGATACGCAGCTCGGACTTCCAGTTAAGCAGGAATTCTACAGTATTTCCGCCGATGGGCGGACGCTGCAATATTCCGTCGAGCTAAGAAACATAAGGCTCGAGGCGGATGAAAGTTTGTTTCGTATTCCAGACGGATTCCGGCGGGTTGGGTCGATCGAAAATGATCCAGGTAAGGGAAGATAGACATTTTTATGATTACGCCTGAATTAACAGACGAACAGCGCCAGCGTGCGGCAAATACTTTACACGATCTGCCGTTTTCCAAACTGATCGGAATGCGCCTGATCGATGTCCGGTACGGCGAAGCGGTCATCGGCATCGAGATGCGTGACGAATTGAGGCAGCCCGGCGGAGTTCTTCATGGCGGCGTTACGGCGACGTTGATCGATACCGCGATGGCATTTGCGGCTCTTTCGATGCTCGAACCAGGTGAAAGGACCACGACCGTCGATCTCACGGTGCACTACCTCCGTCCGCTCGTTTCCGGTCATTTCGTATGCACGGCAAAAACCGTCCGCGCCGGCAAGCGTATTTTTACAATGTCCGCTGAAGTTGTAAGTGATGAGAAGAAGTTAATTGCAACGGCCCTGTCGACCTATACAAAGATCTAGTAGACCAGCGAACCGAATGGAACAGTTAAAGAAATTTGCTCGGTATATAAGACCTTACAGGTCAGCGATCATTGCGGGCATCGCCTCTATCCTTGTGTCGGTCTGTTTCGGACTGTCTGTTCCATATTTTGTGGGTAAGGCTATCGATGATCTGAGTTTGAGCGTGACATGGGAAAAGATCGTTTTCTATCCGCTTGTGATCCTGGCCGTAAACTTTTTCAGCGGGATCTTTCTGTTTCTTCAACGCCGGTTATTGATCAACGTGTCGCGCCATATCGAATTTGATATGCGCAATGATTTTTATGCCGCGCTCGTCGATCAGCCGCTCGAATATTTTCAATCAACGCGCGTCGGCGATCTGATGGCTCGTGCGACAAATGATCTGGCAGCTATTCGCCAGATCGTTGGTCCCATGATCCTATACAGTTTTCAGGCGATTTTTGCGCTGGCCATTACCCTGCCGATACTTTTGAATATATCGGTAAAGCTCACCCTTTTACTGCTCATCCCGATGCCCCTGGTATCGCTGACCGTAAAGTATCTTGGCGAACAGATCCATAAACGCTTTGAAAAGATACAGGAATTCTTTTCGGATATAACGGCCAGGGCTCAGGAAAATTTGACCGGCGTCAGGGTAGTAAGGGCCTATGCCCGCGAGGATTCTGAGATCGAAGAATTTCAGGTGCTCAACCGCGAATACGCCGCGCGAAATATACAGTTGGTAAAGTTCGCCGCTGCAATGCGGCCGATGCTGTTTTTCTTTATCGGTCTAGGATTTGTGATCATCGTAGCCGTCGGCGTGCCGATGGCCGTTCAGGGCGAGATCACGGCCGGCGATTTTGCGGCGTTCATCCTTTATCTTCAGCGAATGATCTGGTACCTGATCGCTCTGGGATATGTTGTGAATCTCTATCAACGTGGAACAGCATCCTTAAAGCGATTCAACGCTGTGCTCGAGAAAGAACCGGCGATCCGGGACGCGCCCGACGTCAAAAAACAGCCTCCGATAAAGGGCTCGGTCGAATTCAGGAATTTGACATTTGCTTATAACGGCAAACCGGTTCTTCACGATATCGATCTTGTGATCGAAAGCGGCAAAACCGTGGCCTTCGTCGGAAAGACCGGAAGCGGCAAGTCGACACTGATCAGCCTCGTCCCCCGGCTCTTAGACGCGCCGTCCGGGTCGGTCCTGATAGACGGGCGGCCGATCGCGGATTACCCTGTCGAACAGCTTAGACGGGCGATAGGCTTTGTGCCGCAGGAGACTTTTTTGTTCAGCGATTCGCTTGCCGAGAATATTGCCTTCGGCGTAAAGGATCTTGATTCGGCGATCGCCGGCAGGAATGCTAACCGTTCATCAAACGCCGACGGTAGTCAACTTTCGCCAACGGCGGCCGTGCCGGCGGGTACGGCACAGGTCGTTCCGGCCGCGGTAGGGACCATCTCTGTCGAAAAAGCAGCCGAGATCGCTGGCCTTGCAGATGACATAAGGGAGTTTCCCGGAAAATATGAACAGCTTGTTGGCGAACGTGGCATTACACTTTCGGGCGGGCAAAAACAACGTACCGCGATCGCCCGCGCGATCATGCGTGACCCTCGTATTTTGATCCTTGATGATTCGCTTTCCGCTGTTGACACCTACACTGAAGAAAGGATCCTGCGGAACCTTCGCGGAATTCGCGAGGATCGAACGACGCTGATCGTTTCCCATCGCGTATCCACCATTAGAGACGCTGATCTGATCTGCGTCCTGCACGAAGGCAGGATCATCGAACGCGGTACACACGAAGAACTGTTAAAAGCTGACGGCGAATATGCCGAGCTATACGAGCATCAACTTCTCGAGGAAGAGATCGAAGCAACTGAATGAGCAGCTCACTTGCGGGGCCCAACGATTAAATGAGAAATAAAAAACCTGTTCAAGTCGAATATAAAACACTGGTCGTGATCTGGGCCGGTTTGTTGATCTCACAGTTGGTATTTATGGGGCTCGTCTATGTCGTTCGGCCTGAGCTTTTCGTTGCTGACAACGCACCGGCGCCGCTTGGCGACCAACCGCTTGTCGTGCTTGTTTTTGCCGTCGCGGCGCTTGCGCTTCTGGCTCTTTCTTTTGTATTGCGGCGCCAGCATCTCGCCCGTGCGGTCGTTGACCAGGATGCGAGTTGTGTGCAAACAGGGCTTGTCCTCGGCTGCGTTTTGAGCGAAGGCTGTTCACTGCTGGGTGTGATCCTGGCCTTGGCTTTCGAGTACCGATATTTCTATTTCTGGATCCTGCTGGGTATTCTTGGCATTCTCTTCCATTTTCCCCGACGCGGAAATCTCTTTGCCGCTAGATTCAAAAAGATGTAAAAAATTCCCGCCCTTATTTCCACCTTGTAAATTAATCTTCCGAAAAGAAACCTTTTTGCGACTTTGGGTGTCTAACGATAAAACCGGCCGATTTTTGTCTTTTTATTCTAGAAAATCTGGGAGTAGCATTATGCGAAAAGCTTTGTTTTTGCTTGGGATACTATTGTCTGTAATAGACATATCGGCACAACAGATCACCCAAGGGTCGCTTTATGCGGTCGACAAAAAAGGCCGCGAGCAGGGAAAATTTCCCCTAAAGGCCACGAACGTAAAGACCGACATCAGTGGTTTTATCGCCCGTGTGCGAGTACAGCAGGAATTCGAGAATTCGTTTTCCGTTCCGATCGAGGCGGTCTACACATTCCCCCTTTCACAAAATGGCGCAGTTGACAATGTGACGATGACCGTCGGATCGCGCGTTATTCATTCAAAGATAATGAAGCGCGACGAGGCTCGACAGGTCTTTGAGAACGCGCGAGCGGACGGAAAGACGGCGAGTCTGCTCGATCAGGAGCGGCCAAATATTTTTACCCAAGCCGTAACCAACATCATGCCTGGCGACAAGGTGACGATCGAGATAAGTTATGTAGAAACTTTGGCATACGAAGATGGGACTTACGAGTTCGTTTTTCCGATGGTGGTCGGGCCGCGTTATAACCCCGCATCCGTCAAAGATGCGGCTAAGATCTCGCCGCCTATCGCAGCGACCCGGGCCGGGAATGATATCTCGATCGAGGTGAATCTTAATGCCGGTGTCCCGATCGAAGAGGTACGATCGATGTCGCACGCCATCGAACAAACAAATCTATCGCCGGCGAGCGCCCGGCTCACTTTAAAAGGTGAAAAGGAGATCGCAAACAAGGATTTTATTCTTCGATACGATGTCACCGGCAAGCGGATCGAGGACGCACTTTTGACGACCCGTGACCAGCGTGGCGGATTTTTCTCGCTCATTCTGCAGCCGCCGGATAAATTCGGCATCGAGGACGTTACCCCGAAAGAGATCGTTTTTGTGCTGGACACTTCCGGTTCAATGTCCGGATTTCCGATCGACAAGGCTAAAGAAGCGATGAAGATGTCGATCGACGGCCTCTACCCAAACGACACCTTTAATCTCATCACCTTCGCTGGTGATACAGCTGTCCTGTTTGACCAGCCGGTCCCGGCAACCCAGGCGAATATTGAATTGGCTCAGCAGTTTCTCGAATCCCGACAGGGCGGCGGCGGCACCGAGATGATGAAGGCGATCAAGATCGCCCTGGAACCGACAGATTCGCAGAAACACGTGCGGATCGTCTGTTTTATGACTGATGGATACGTAGGCAATGAAGAGCAAATAATTGCCGAAGTTCAAAAGCACGCGAAAGCCCGGGTTTTCTCGTTCGGTATCGGCAGCTCGGTCAACCGGTTCCTGCTCGACAAGCTGGCTGAGGCGGGAAATGGCGAGGTCGAATACGTTTCGCTTACCGATGACGGGTCGAAAGCAGCTAAAAAGTTTTACGAGCGCGTGCGAACACCTCTTCTTACAGACATTTCGATCGACTGGAACGGTCTGCCCGTCCAGGATGTATATCCGGGCAAGATCGGTGATCTTTTTTCGGCAAAGCCCGTGGTTCTCAGCGGCCGCTATTCAAAAGCCGCTAGTGGGACTATCAGGTTGAAAGGAAAGGTCGCCGGTCAGGAACTTGTCCGCGAGATCGCGGTCAACCTGCCCGAAAGCGAGAGCGCGAATGACGTTCTCGCAACGCTTTGGGCCAGAAAGCGTGTCGATCAGCTAACGATGAGGCGCGGTGCGGCAAACCAAACCGACGCACAAAAGATCGCGGGTGAGATCACACAGCTCGGTCTGGAATTCCGGATACTGACCGAAAACACTTCTTTTGTCGCGGTCGAGGAAAAGGTCGTAAACCGAAACGGCGCTCCGGTCAAGATCGAGGTCCCGGTCGCAATACCCGAAGGTGTCGATCCATCGCTGGGCGGCGGCGGGGGAGTTCAGGAAACAGTCAATGTCACTTCATCTCAGATCTCCTCATTGCCGATCAACAGTCGCAGCGGTGGTTTAAGTTTGATGAGGGCCGGTACAACAAGCGCAAGTGTTTCTGTGAAAGGAAAAAAACGCGGATCTTCAGGTTCAGGATCTGGCCAGGGATTTGGTGTCGGTCGCGGATCGGGATCAGGAAATGGCTCTGGAAGTGGTAAGGGCGACGGTCCGCCTCCGCCACAGGCGCCAGATGCAAAGCCGCTGACTGCTGAACAGGTCCGAGAGAACATGCTCAAGCAAAAATTGCATCGATGGATCTATTCCGTTATCGAGCGTCGCTCGAAAGGTCAGCCCGCGGACACCAACGAGTTGAGGTTTGTCCGCGAAGGCCGTGCAATGCTGCAGATCACACTCAAGTCGATATCACCGGACGTACTCGAAAAGCTTAAAGCCGCAGGCTTCGAACTTTTGGGGACCCGAAAGGACGGGATGGTGACGGGCACGATAGCGGTTGAAAAGCTGGAAAAGCTTGCTGAGATCGAAGAGGTCATGTTCGTATTGCCTAAGATCTGAGCTCGCGGACCATTGCTAAACAAAAAAGGCGTTTCGAGAAAGATCGAAACGCCTTTAACTTATCTATTTAATTGTTTTTATTATTACTGAGCCAACATTGCCACGGTCACGGTCCGGCGGCCAAAACGTCGTGCCTCGGCACAGCTCGGAACCCAAATATCGATCTCCCGGCCATTAACTCCGCCGCCGGTATCCGAAACCAGATACTGACCGCTGTAATTGCCGGCGCCGAGACTAACCCGGGACCCAAGTCTTAAGATCCTCGGATCGGCTGCGATGATACCGCGGCGAACGCCGTGGCCCAATGCTGTCCGTCCCTTAAGACAATATGCTGTTGCTGTAAAAGATCCTCTGTTCGATCCAGCGGCAACTGCCGCTGATCGGGGTTCTACCCGCCTTTCCGAAACTGTTTTTTTAACTAATTTTTTCTTATCGTCTGTAACTAAATTTGAACCGTCGATCTTACTTTCTAAATGTGTCTGCGAATTCTCCGCTATATTGAGTGCAATATTTGTCTGGTTTTGTGCGTAGATCAAAACTACGAACATCCCGATAAGTGACAAAATCGCGCCTCCTCTAACGAGATTTTTCATTATTTATTCTCCTGTCAATTTTTCGCCCTCCGAATACAGCGTAATCCGAGGCAGTAAACTACCCGCATTAAACAAACTAAATTTGTTATTTGAGCATAAAAGGAGGACTAAAACGGCAGCCTATTCTACCTGTTTCCGACCGGTCGCGGCCGAAACATTTTTAGAGACTAGCACTTTTCGTCCGTTTTGTCTACCGGGGCAAAAACCGCAAGTCCTTATAGGATTTGGCATTGGGGTTTTATTAATAATTTTCTTGTGCGATCAGCGCCGATTTTGGTAGACTTTACGGGCCCGCTTTCGTGGGTGATCCCTACACTCAGGCATCATTTCTTGCGATAACAAATAAAAGAGGAAATCTATGAATGAACGTCGTAACGGTTCACGGTTTGCCGTGTCGTTTCCGATCCGGGTGAGGTGGAAAGACGAGGCCGGACAGGAAGTAATTGAAGAAGGTCTAACCGAGAACGTCGGACCGGCGGGAACGCTCGTGTATTTGCCGAGAAAACTTCCAACAGTCGGAGCCAAGGTAGACCTGACCGTGACTGAGAATGCCAATGACGAGGTATCGGTCATCGCCCAGGTCATTCGCCTTGAGCGTAATGCCGCGCATCCTCAGGTCGCATTAAATCTTCTTGAAGGCATGCGGACGTGGAAGAAAAAAGTATGGTCATTTGCCGGCGAAACCATTGCCGGTCAAAAACCGGACGAACTCGACGATTGGTAAACACGACAGCTCATTTGACGCAAATCCCCGATGGGCCGACAATCGTTACCGATTATGAAGATACTCGTACTCGGTGCCGGCCGCATGGGCCATGGGGCTGCTTTCGACCTTATCCACAATTCGCCTGAGGTAGATTCGGTTACTATTGCCGATATCCACCTTGATAATGCCAAGCGAATTGCCGACGCCGTTGGCACGGACAGAATAAAGCCGCGCCAGATCGATGCGTCCAATTTTGAGATGGCGGTGGAGGCCTTCCGCGGATTCGATTCGATCATTTCGTGCGTCAATTACTGGTATAACGAATCACTCTCAAAGGCAGCCATTGCCGAAAAAGTGAATTTTTGTGACCTCGGCGGCAATAATTTCGTAGTCGATTCACAGTTGGCGCTCGATTCACAGGCAAGATCGGCCGGAATAAATATCATTCCGGATTGCGGCCTTGCGCCTGGGATGGTGTCGATCCTGGCAATGTATGGCGCCGCGAAGTTCGACAACCTGCACGAAATTCATATTCGCGTCGGCGGCCTCCCGCAGGATCCGCAGCCGCCGCTCAACTATCAAATCGTATTTTCGGTCGAGGGCCTGATCAACGAATATGTCGAGGTCGCGAGGGTGGTCCGTGACGGAAAGATCACCGAGGTGCCGTCAATGACCGAGGTCGAGGATATTTCTTTTGACGGTTTTCCGACCCTTGAAGCTTTTCAGACCTCGGGCGGCACATCGACACTGCCCGATACATTTCTTGGAAAGGTAAAAGCGCTTGATTACAAGACTATCCGCTATGCCGGACACTGTGAAAAATTCAAGACAATGATCGATCTGGGCCTTTGCTCAAGCAAAGAGATCGTGGTCGATTACGCAAAAGTGACACCGAGAAAGGTCTTGGGCGAGCTTCTACAAAAAAATCTCCCGGCCGACGGTCCCGACTATGTCGTTGTACGACTTGAGTTTGCGGGCACGTCGGCAGGCAAACGTAAAACTTTGCGATTTGACATCGTCGACGAATTTGACGCGTCTAC
>JBDTMQ010000202.1:0-2509 GCA_039934155.1 Acidobacteriota bacterium
ATGGGCCGCGACGAATGGCAGATCTTTTATCCGCTGACGAACTGGAACGATATCAAGAATTGGGCCCAACAACGGGATCTGGATAAATATCAGGTGGCTGGCCTCATTCGCCAGGAATCAGTTTTCAACCCCCGGGCGCGCTCCGGTGCAAATGCTTTTGGGCTGATGCAGCTGGTTCTGCCAACGGCCCGCAGCGTCGCTCGTAAATACGGATCAAACGCCGCGATCTCGGCCGAGGCGTTATACACGCCATCTCTTAATATCGAGCTCGGGACCGGATATATGCGCGACCAGTTCGACAAGTTCGGCCGTATCGAATACGTCGCCGTTGCATACAACGCCGGGCCCGGCCGCGTCAATCCATGGCGGGCGAGCCTGCCGCTGGAGATCGACGAATTTGTCGAGGAGATTCCGTTTCGTGAAACGAAAGGATACGTTCAGGGCGTCGTTAGAAATTCGGCACAATACCGACGGCTGTATGATGACAACGGTGATTTTAAATCCAATGTAGGCACGCGGGCCCTCAGAAGCGAGATCGATTCGCGGTCACGCGAGCAGCTTGCCGTCGACTTTCCCGATGTGGTCATCGCTGAATAGAACGGATCCGCGGGGCTTATAATTTTTCCAGCAGCCAATTGGTCATCATCGTGTACCAATGCTTGATCTGGGCCGGATTCGTCAGCCCGTGGCGCGCCGTCGGATAGATCATCAGATCGAATTGTTTATTGGCTTTTTGAAGCTCGAAGGCAAGCTGCATCGTGTTCTGAACGTGAACGTTGTTGTCGATCCCGCCGTGGATCAGCATCAGGCTTCCGTTCAGATCGCGGGCCGCCTTAATGACCGACGTTCGATCGTAGCCCTCAGGATTATTCTTAGGCAGCAGCATGTACCGTTCGGTGTAGATCGAATCGTAATTTCGCCAGTCACCGACCGTTCCGCCGGCGATCCCAGTCTTAAAGACCTTACTGTGCGTTAACGCGTAGCTCGTCATCATTCCGCCAAAGCTCCATCCCCAAATGCCGATGCGGTCGCCGTCGACATATGGCAGGGACTTCAGATAATTTACACCGTCCTCGAGATCGCGAAGTTCGAGAACCATGAAATTCTTATAACTCGGCCAGACCGATTCTTCGCCTTTGCCGCTTGCTCCGCGATTATCGCAGATCCAGATTATGTAGCCCTTTTGTGCCATCATCTGGTGCCACATGAAGCGGCTCGATCCCCATTGGTCGGCGACCGACGGCGCATGCGGCCCTGAATACGTATAACTCAGAACTGGATACCTTTTATTCGGATCGAAATCGGGCGGCTTGATCATCATCGCCTCCATCTCGAAGCCGTCGCGCGTACGTACTTTAAGAAATTCGGGCTTGCCCAACTTGAATTGTGAAAGCGCTTCTACGCGGTTCTCGTTCAAAACCTTAACGAGCGTTCCATCGGCACGATACAGCCGCGATTGGGTCGGTGTTTCGGCGTCGCTCCAGTTGTCGATGAAATGCGAGAAGTCCGTGTTGAATGATGCCGAATGGGTTCCGCGGCCCTGAGTCAGTCGCTGAATGGTGCCGTCGGCGATCCTTACCCGATAGACATTCGCGGCAATATGACTGTCTTTAGTTGCCGAAAAATACGCCCATTCACCTGCCGGGTCGACGCCGTAAAGATTGCGCACTTCCCAATCGCCGTCGGTCAGTTGGCGGACCAGCCGGCCGTTGTTGTCGTAAAGGTACAGATGCCGCCAGCCGCTGCGGGCCGATTGCCAGATCGCGGTCGTTCCCCTGCCGACAAATTCGGGATTATCGTAAACCTCGACCCACGCCATGGTCTTTTCTGTCAGAACCGGTCTGACACTGCCGTCCAGACTGGCTGCCGTCAGATCGAGAAAGGTCTGCTCGCGGTTCAGCGCCTGGAACATGACCGTTTTGCTGTCGGGCGTCCAGCAAACGCGTGCTATCAGAAGGTCTTCCGGCATGTATTTTTTCAGATCGACGAATTTGGCCGTGTTGCCAAATCTGAGAACGCCCGCCGGAATACGGCGGCCCACATTTGGGATACGCCCGGCGTTCGGAATCAGCGATGTTTTATTGACATCGGCGATCCCGAGGGTGACTAGTGGATTGGGCTCACCGGCTTTTGGATAATCGGTGTTCTCAACGACCTGATCGTTAGGAATGTCATTAGTGATCACGAATTTTGGCACCGGTGATTCGTCCAGATGAAGAAACGCAATGAATTTGGAATCGGGCGACCACCAATAGCCGCGCTTGTTACCGCGGCCGTAAAGTTCCTCTTCGTAAACCCAGTCGAGATAGCCGTTATAAATCTTTTCGCCGCCGTCGCGGGTCAGTTGATTCTCGCCGCCCCGCCGAACGTCGACGACATACAAATTGTTGCCGCGAACAAAACTGACCCATCGCCCGTCGGGGCTGAAATCAGCCTCAAGTTCGTCTTCACGGTCGTTTGTCAGCCGTCTGACAGCGCCGCTCGCGACGTCGTAATACCAAAGGTCCTT
>JBDTMQ010000203.1:0-7090 GCA_039934155.1 Acidobacteriota bacterium
GTTCAGGATTCGTCAGACCGGGAGCTGCCGACAAGCAATATCGGAAAAATGATCATGAATCGTCTGAAGTCGCTGGATAAGGTCGCCTATGTGCGTTTTGCATCGGTGTATCTCGAGTTCGAAGACGTCACGGAATTCATGACGGAACTAAAAGATCTTGTCAGCGCCCGCCGGACACCTGTTAAAAAAGTAAAGAAAAGTAAGAAATAGACAGCTGATTATTGCCGTCGCTGCTCGCCTCACTGTTCGTATCGAAGGGTTTTGCCCTTTAATCCGCAATTTTCTATTATTGAAGGTTATGGCTGATACTGAAGAATTTCCGATCGCACTTGCCGAAGGCGATGCGATCGAGCCGATGATGCAGATCCCGTCGCTTCTGCCCGCGCTTCCGCTTCGAGACATCGTCATCTATCCATTCATGATCGTTCCCTTGTTCGTTTCGCGGGACAAATCGATCAAAGCGGTCGAAGAAGCCCTGAAAGAGAACCGAATGATCGTCCTCGTATCTCAAAAGGACCTCAACAAAGAGGATCCGGTACGGGAAGATCTCTACGAAGTGGGGACGGCTGCTATTATCATGCGTATGCTGAAACTGCCCGACGGGCGCATCCGCATTCTCATTCAGGGACTTTCGCGTACGCTGGTCGATTCCATCGACTCGACCGGCGATTACGTAAAGGCAGGTATTACTCCGATATCCGAGCCATTAGCTCCTGAAAATTCGCTTGAGGTCGAGGCGCTGGTCCGAAATGTCAGGGGCTCTATGGAACGTGCGGCGAGCCTTGGAAAGAACATCTCGCCCGAGGTATTGGCGATCATTGCAAATTTGGACGACGCAGGTCGCCTGGCGGACCTTTCGGCCTCAAACCTTGAGCTGAAGGTCGAAGATGCTCAGAGTGTGCTCAATATTTTTGACCCGGTTCCACGTCTCCGCCGCGTCAACGATCTTCTTAACAAAGAGATCGACGTTCTCACCGTTCAGCAAGAGATCAATACCCAGGCACGTGCCGACATAGACCGATCGCAACGGGAGTATTTCCTGCGCCAGCAGCTAAAGGCGATCCAGAACGAGCTCGGCGAGGGAAATGAATTATACGAAGAGGTCGAAGCCTACAGAAACAAGATCCTCAAGATAAATATGCCCGAGAATGCCGAGGAAGAGGCGTTGAGACAACTTAAAAAGCTGGAACGCATGCATCCGGACACGGCAGAAACGGCGACGCTCAGGAATTGGCTCGATATAATGACCGATCTTCCGTGGGCGGTGCAGTCAAGTGACAATCTGAACCTTAAAAAGGCCGAAAAGATCCTCGACGAAGACCATTACGGGCTTGAGCGCGTAAAGGAGCGCATAATCGAAGCTCTCGCCGTCCGTAAATTAATGGAAAAGCCAAAAGGTTCGATACTTTGTCTCGTCGGAGCGCCGGGCGTCGGAAAAACATCGCTGGGGCGTTCGGTTGCCCGGGCTCTTAACCGTAAATTCGTTCGCCTGTCACTGGGCGGGCTGCATGACGAGGCTGAGATACGCGGGCATCGTCGAACCTATGTCGGAGCCATGCCCGGAAGGATCATTCAGGCGGTTCAGCAGGCTGGAACCAACAATCCGCTGATCATGCTCGACGAGATCGATAAGGTCGGAGCCGATTTCAGGGGCGATCCGTCAAGTGCTCTGCTTGAGGTGCTCGATCCTGAACAGAATTTTGCCTTTCGCGACAATTATCTCGGCGTTACATTCGACCTCTCGAATGTCATGTTCATGACCACGGCTAATGTTCTCGACACCATTCAGCCGGCTCTGAGAGACCGAATGGAGGTTATTTTCCTGTCCGGTTATACCGAAGAGGAAAAACTGGAAATCGCCCGACGGCATCTGGTGCCAAAGCAGGTGAGCGAGAACGGCCTCGATAAGAACGATGTCAGGTTCGACAAAAAAGCGCTCGCACGCATTATTGGCGAATACACCCAGGAAGCCGGTCTTCGACACCTTGAACGCGAGATCGGCAAGGTCTGTCGAAAGGTAGCGCGAGAAAAGGCTGAGTCCGAAGGTGATTTTCAAAGCGTTCGCGTTACTGTCGACAATCTTAAGGATTATCTTAGAGCGCCCCGAATATTCAGTGAAGGCGCTCTGAAAAAAGATCAAATTGGTACCGTTACAGGTCTGGCCTGGACAGCGGTCGGCGGCGATATATTGTTTATCGAGGCGCTCAAGACCCGCGGCAAGGGCAAGCTGATGCTGACAGGGCAGATCGGCGAGGTGATGCAGGAATCAGCCCAGGCCGCATTCTCGTTCGCTAAGGCTCGAGCCAACGAACTGGGCATTGCCCAGGACGATCTGGATAATTTCGATATCCATATCCACTTGCCTGAGGGCGCGATCCCAAAGGATGGCCCGAGTGCCGGCATAACGATGGCGACGGCTTTGGTATCGGTGCTTACACGACGTCCGGTACGCCGCGATGTCGCGATGACGGGCGAGATCACTTTAAGGGGCAACGTACTGCCGGTCGGCGGAGTCAAAGAAAAGTTGCTTGCGGCGAGACGTGCGAAGATAAAAACCGTCATATTGCCGGTCCCGAATGAACGCGATCTTGACGACCTTCCACCGGAAGTTAGGGAAGATTTGAAGTTTATATTCGTGGAGAACGTTTTGCAGGTTTTCCAGGAGGCGCTTTTGCAGCCAAAGGCAGCAGCCCGTGCAGCGAAAAAGTAGAATTTACAGGCCGGCTCGATGAACCGTAAATCTTTGACGCTATTTCCGTTTATGTGGTATTGTTAGGTAGGTTTGCGCTCGAGAGGCGGATATTCTAAAACCGCGGAAACGGAACTTTTTTTATTTAACTGCGTTTTATAACTGGGCTGGTTTTTCAACTTAGGTCGTTTTTCCAATTCGCCCTAACCCTGATCGGTTTACATAGGAGTATAGACGAACGTTGATGAAAGCAACCATTTGCAAGGTTTTTAGTATATTCGTATTAATATTATCGATAGCCATTGGTCCCTCCGTTTTTGGTCAGATCACGAGTTCAACATCGAGTAACGAGAATGTAACCCCGGCTGTAATTCAGGCCCAGATCGCTGTAAATAAGGTTTTGGACGATTCAGGCCGCCACTTTAAAGACGGTTTGACCGCTTTGAAGGCAGGCAAACGTTCAGAATCGGGCGAAAAATTCGACGAATCGGTTCAGGTTTTTCTTTATTCGACCTTGAATATTCAGAAAGACCAACGTCTTCAGACCTGTTATTCACAGCTGATCGAAACGATCTATCGGATGGAGTTCCCGTCGGATTCACAGATACCGCAGATCAGAGGGTTGTCGGCCGCCTGCGGCTGGCGTTGGAATGACGACGATCTGAAACTCGCCGACGCTGTCGCTCAGCTGGTCAAGCCATCGAATCAAAAGCAGAGAAACGCTGACGCCTCGACACCCGCGGCCGCAGATGGCGGCGCCGATCCGGCAGCTGCCGAACAGATGGTCGGCTTTAATTCACAGGAATTCGAAGCGTCACCGCTTGATGAGCTTTCCAGGCTGGAACTGACCACCGACGAGCTGCAGGTTGACTCAAACCCGGTCGCACAACAGCAATATCAATATATTCAATACGCCGTTGCCAATAGATCACTGGGTTTTAGCTTTCAGGTTCATCCGATGATCCAGCAATATATCAATTATTATCGTGGTCGCGGTCGGACCACGATGGAAGTCGGACTGTACCGGTCGGGAATGTTTATGAGAAACGCCCGGCGAATCTTCAAAGAAGAAGGCGTACCGGAGAACGTAGCATGGCTTGGACAGGTCGAGAGTGCTTGGAAACCGACGGCGATGTCGTGGGCGGCAGCATCCGGCTTGTGGCAGTTCATTCCTGGAACAGGAGCTCGTTACGGACTTAGGCGTACGACTTACATTGACGAACGCAACAGCTTTGACGAAGCGACCCGTGCCTCGGCACGTTATCTCAAGTTTTTGGCTAATCGTTACGGCGGCAACTGGGAACTCGCAATGGCGGCTTATAACTGCGGCGAGGGAAATGTGGATCGCGCGATCAGACGAGCCGGTGTTTCGAATTATTGGGCCGCTTATGCGTATTTGCCAAAAGAGACCCGGAATTATGTTCCCAACATTCTTGCCACGATCCTGATCGCAAATAGCCCGGCTCAGTATGGCTTTGGGCATGTTCGTCCGGCGCCGCCGCTGCAGTATGACCGTATACGGGTACCGGCCTCGACGAATTTGAGCATTCTTGCACAGGCATCTGATACCAGCGTTCAATATATTCGGTATCTTAATCCGCATTTGCGAAGTAATGTCTCGCCGCCCGAACCGTATGTCATCAACGTTCCGGCAGGCAAGGCAAATGACGTTGTCGCAGTTTTCAAGCGAATGCCGGCGTCAAAGATCAATAACACAAACCTCGCCAATTCGGTAAAAGGCGAAACGTGGCAGACGATCTCTAATCGCACGGGCGTGAGCATCGATGATCTGATGGCGGCGAATCAGGGTATGAAAGAGCCGAAGGGCAAAGTTTTTGTTCCCGTAAGCGGTAATAAGGTCAATACGATAGCTTATACCCGGCCGACAGGTCAGATGACTGGATCCGGCGTTCATCCGGCAACCGTTGTAAAGGCGCAGTCAGGCGATACGGTAGCTAAACTTGCTGCAAGGCATGGTGCAGATCCGACCGAGGTCGCAAAATATAATGGTTTGCTGCCCAATTCGGTACTTGGAGCAGGTCGCGAGATCAAGATTCCGGGCAAATAACGCCGTTACCTTAAGTGGTCAATAAATGAGCCAGACTATCGTGAATAGTTTGGCTCAATTTCTATTTTAGGCAATAATTTGTGGGATGAAGCTCTGGCTTTCAAGAAATTCTGAGATTCCGATCAAAAAACAGCTTATCGCTCAGGTCATGCTTGGCATAGCCAGCGGCGACCTAAAGCCCGGTGAGCGTTTGCCGAGCACACGCGAGTTAGCCCGACGCTTTGCGGTGCACCAAAACACGATCTCCGCCGCATATAGGGAATTAGTCGATCGATCGATCGTCGAGTTCAAAAAGGGAAGCGGAATATACGTTCCCAGCCAGCCGCAGCCGCGATCTGATGCAGGACGGCTGGACGGAATGCTGAAAGACCTTCTTGCGGAGGCCACGGAACTGGGCTTTGCGGCTGAGACGGTTGTTCAGCGTCTGATCGAGAAAAGTCATATCAAAACTGTCACATGCTTTTTGGTATGCGACGAAAATCCACAACTTCTCGAGATACTGGTCGAAGAGATCAGAACCGCGACCGGAGTTCCAACCAACGGGGTTCTGACGAGCGAACTCCCCGCAAACACCCCGTCATCGATCCAACTGACGGCACTCGCCGACGAAGCTATAAAACTTGAACGCATTCTCGGTCATTCCTCTAACTGCATATATTTACAAGCAAATTCTGTTTCCGCATCTCTGTTAAAGCACTCGCGGCCGGCAGAAAGCGATCTGATCGCTATCGTGTCTGACTGGGCTGATTTTGTTGAACTTTCCCGGTTGTTTCTATTGGCGGCGAACATACACCCGAATTCGATCGTCGCACTCAATGCCGGGGATAAGGGCTTGGCCCGACGAATAAAGGGCGCGTCGACGATCATTTGCGATTCGAAAAGCAAACGAAAACTCAACGGTGATCCTCGTGTGAGGCATTTCCCCGTGATTGCCGACCGGTCGCTGGCAGAATTAAGATCTTGTATCGGGCCGACCGATCCACTGTTTCACCTTCCAAAAGTGTCCTGATCCGGCGGTTCGATGCGGCACGTTTCTTATAAACTCATGTTAAAAAGGAGTTAATAATGAAACAGTCCGTCTTTTCTTTTTTTATTGTTCTTTTTGCATTCGCGTCCGTCACGGCCCAAAGTTCGCTTGCTGATTGGGCGAATATCGAGTCACTATCACCCCGCAAATCGGTAATGGTCGAAACGCGATCGGGTGCCACTTTAAAGGGTCGTATAAACTCAGTCGATACTAACTCGCTCGTAATAAATTCGAAAGGCCGAAGCGTTTCGATCCAGCGTGGCGACGTTCAACGCGTCTATCTGACAAAACGCGGCTCGATCGTCAAACGCGCCGCTCTGGGTGCGGCCGCGGGTGCCGGGATCGGAACGGCGATCGGCGTGGTCGGTACAGTGGTTACAAAAGATCCTCTGGTGGCTGCGGGCGGGTTCATATTCGGCATCCCGGCGGGCGCAGCGATCGGCGCAATGACAGCAGGAAGTAAACGCGGCGACTTGATCTATTCGTCTCAATGATCGTACTGAAATCGGTCAGATCTGTTGGTTCCGATAACGGCACATTGCTTGCAGAAGCCATACCGGAGGAAGAATTATGCATGCAGATCCCGATCAACGAGCCGGAAACCCAGACGTCAATTCGTTTGTAGTAGACCAGAATCCTTCCGAAGATCAAACGGACCGGCCGGATGACCCGGTCGAAGATCAAGATCGCGGCAGCGAGAGCGGTCATGACTCGGCACCTTTGCCGCCGGACGTTCCACAGCCGTTTCCGGTTGAGGAGCCCTCGAGCGACAAACCGCCCATAGGCGACGTGAACGACAGTCCAAAACAGATAGTCAGATAACCGTGACCGTTAAACTCGAAACATTGACGCGGGCAGCCATTTGTAACTATACTGGTTACAATCATGGCGGCTAACAGTCAGTTCTCAATGGCGATCCATTTGTTATCTATGCTTGCCCGATCAGGCGGAAGCTATGTGAAGTCCGGCCAGATCGCAAAGAGCATAAATACAAATCCCGTTGTTGTTCGACGACTTCTTTCACAATTAAACTCAGCATCATTGATCCAATCTCAGACGGGCGCCGGCGGCGGTTCCCGATTGACGCGCGCGGCGTCGGAGATCGCCTTGGCGGACGTATACAATGCCGTGTCATGCGGCGAAGTTTTTGCGCTTCACCCTCGATCGCCCGATCAGGATTGTCCGGTCGGCAAAAATATCGAGGTCGTCGAGTCGATTTTGGACGCATTAGACAAGCCGCATTCACTGATCAAATACGTGAAAGACCGTTTGGGCCACGACCGCCGGTATGCGATCGACTCGTCGA
>JBDTMQ010000204.1:0-2456 GCA_039934155.1 Acidobacteriota bacterium
TCATTTCATAGAGCAGTGTCGTCAGCACGCGGCCGCCTGAGTTTCCGATCGCGTGCCCAAGAGCCACAGCCCCTCCGTTGACGTTTACGCGGTCGGGATCGATGCCGAGTTCTTTCATGACGCCGAGCGCCTGTACTGAGAAAGCCTCGTTGAGCTCAAAAAGCTCGACATCCTCGAGTTTCCAGCCGGCTTTTGCGACGGCACGCCTGACGCCCTCGACCGGCGCGAGCATGATCAATTTTGGTTCGATGCCAGACACTGCGTACGAGACAATGCGTCCCAGCGGCTCGGCGCCGAGCGACGCGGCCCGGTCGGCCGACGTGACCACAAGGGCCGAGGCACCGTCGTTAACGCCGGGCGCATTTCCCGCCGTGACCGTGCCGCCGTCCTTTTTGAATGCCGGCTTTAGCTTGCTCAAAGCTTCGACCGAGGTATCCGCACGTACGGTTTCGTCGTAGTCGAGAACGATCGGGTCGCCCTTTTTCTGCGGGATCTCGACGGGGACGATCTCGTCCGCGAATCTGCCCGCGGCCTGCGCTTCGGCAGCCTTGCGGTGCGAATCGAAAGCGTATGTATCCTGTGTCTCACGCGAGATCTGGTGCATTTCGGCGACGATCTCGCCGGTATTTCCCATGTGCCAATTCTCGAACGGGCACCACAAGCCGTCGTTGATCATCAGATCGACCACAGTCTGGTTTCCCATTCGATAACCGTCGCGTGCGCCCGGCATGGCATACGGAATATTTGACATCGATTCCATGCCGCCGGCGACCACGAATGACGAATCGCCCAATTTTATTGCCTGGGCGGCTAGAGCGACGGCTCTCAGGCCTGAGCCGCAGACCATGTTGATCGTGAGAGCCGAGACCTCGGGCGGAAGACCTGCTTTGAGTGCGGCCTGGCGGGCCGGCGCCTGGCCGATACCGGCCTGGACCACACAGCCCATAACGACCTCGTCAACGTCCGCCGGTGCGATGCCGGCGCGTTTGACGGCCTCTTTTATCGCGATGGCGCCTAACTCGGGCGCCGTAAAACCTTTTAACGCCCCTTGAAATTTACCTGTCGGTGTTCGGGCCGCGCTTATAATTGCTGCTTCTTTATTATCCATTTCCAATGCTTTTCCTACTGTTCAATATTTCGAGTCTATAACAAAGTTTTATTTTCTCATTACTTTGACACTCTCGCAACGGCCGCAAAGGGCCATCGAACCCTGATAACAATGAGGAAGATCCAAAATCCCGAAATACAAGAAATCGCACGAAAAAACGCGAACGGTCCAGGGCTGTGATGTTCGTTGATATCATTCGCCGATGTCCTCATTCCAGATCGCTGGATTCGCCGCGATAAAATCCGACATCATTTCAAAGCATTCAGCCGAATTCAGATCAATGACTTTTACTCTATTTTCGCGAAGCCATTCTATACCGCCCTGGAAATTTACCGATTCGCCGACGACAACGGTACCGATCCCGAACTGACGCACCAAACCGCTGCAGTACCAGCAAGGCGCGAGCGTTGTCACCATGACCGTCTCTTTGTAGCTTCGCTGACGGCCGGCCTTGCGAAAGGCGTCGGTCTCACCGTGCGCCGAAGGGTCGTTCTCCTGCACCCGCCGGTTATGGCCGCGTCCGAGCAGCAGGCCCGAGCCGTCGAAAAGCGCGGCACCGATCGGAAGTCCGCCCTCGGCGAGACCCGCGCGTGCCTCGTCTATCGCTACCGAAAGCATTGATTCATATGTCGGAAATGCCATGCCGCACATTTTAGCCGAACCTTGGGCGGCTGTGCTAATCTGGCGGCTATGCTTCAGGAATTTCAGCCCGGCGATCTTCTCGTATTTCAACTCGAGGCGGGCTTTGGTGTGATCAGGGTTCTGGGCGTGTCTGATGAGGAAGCCGGACGCGTTTGGCACCTCGCTGCGTATCGAGACCTTTTCATGGACGTCGACAGCGCCGAGGCCGCGATCGCCAATGTCGGCTCTCTCACGACCGAGATCCCTCATGTGGCGATGACGGGTCGCGCCTTTGCAAGTACACAGGTCGCGCGGATCGGAAATGAACCGCTCAGCGGCGATGAGATCCAGCAGGTGTCAGACTGGAATAATGGCGCGGAACGTGCCGTTGCTGACCGGTCGATCAGACTATTGTTGGGGTACCGGTAAGCAAGAACCTTAGAAAAGCGTTATTTCATTTTCCGCCGGTGAAGCTCGCGCTTTATCATCACTAATTCGCGGCTGACCTGACCGGTCGCCGAGGAATTCTCTTCGGCCCGCCGGATCAAATAAGGGATCGTGTCGGCGATCGGTCCATAAGGCAGATATTTCGAAACGTTGTAGCCGTTTTTGGCCAGAACGTAGGAGATATTGTCGCCCATTCCGTACAACTGAGAAAAGCTAATGTGCCGGTGATCGGCGGCGATGCCGCGGGCGTGCATTTTTTGCGCAAGCTTTTGCGTGCTCG
>JBDTMQ010000205.1:0-14825 GCA_039934155.1 Acidobacteriota bacterium
ACATGGCCGGACAGGCGATCAATTACACGCTTCGCCATCCTCTCGGCGTGGTCGGCTGTATTTCACCCTGGAATCTCCCGCTTTATCTATTTACCTGGAAAGTCGCACCCGCACTTGCTGCCGGCTGCACGGTCGTAGCTAAGCCGTCTGAAATTACGCCTATGACGGCTTACCTGCTTTCGAAATTATGTATCGAGGCAGAACTGCCCGCGGGTGTGCTCAATATTGTCCACGGTACAGGCGGCGCTGTCGGTGCGTCACTCGTAAGTCATCCAGCCGTAAAAGGGATCTCATTCACCGGCGGCACGAAGACCGGCGAAGAGATCGCACGCACGGCCACGCCGATGTTCAAAAAACTCTCGCTCGAGCTCGGCGGCAAAAATCCGAACATCATCTTTGCGGACTGTAATTACGACGAAATGCTCGCGACGACCGTGCGTTCGTCGTTCGCAAATCAGGGCGAGATCTGTCTTTGCGGGTCACGGATATTTGTCGAGCGGCCGCTGTATGAACAACTCAAGCAGGATCTTGTAGCTCGTGTTTCGGCACTAAAGGTGGGCGATCCACACGATCCCGAAACCGATGTCGGGGCGATCGTCTCAGAACAACATTTCGACAAGATCCTGTCTTACATAGAGCTGGCGAAAAACGAAGGAGGCACTGTCCTGACCGGCGGCAAACGTGTGGTTCCCGATGGACGCTGTTCGAACGGTTACTTCATCGAGCCGACCGTTATCGAGGGATTGTCGCATGATTGCCGCACCAATCAGGAAGAGATCTTTGGGCCGGTCGTCACAATCATGCCGTTCGATCAAGAAGAAGAAGTGATAGGCTATGCAAATTCTGTCCGATACGGTCTTTCGGCAACGGTCTGGACCGAAAATCTTTCTCGCGCTCATCGCGTTTCAGCCGCTCTCGAATCCGGGATCGTTTGGGTAAATTGTTGGATGCTTCGCGATCTGCGAACTCCTTTCGGAGGCATGAAAGACAGCGGCATCGGCCGCGAAGGCGGCTTCGAAGCGCTGAGATTTTTCACCGAGGAAAAAAACGTCTGCATAAAGCTGTCAGAAACACCTGTTTAAACGGGCGTCATCCGTCGCCACCTACTCAGGTGGTTCTGGAGGGTTTCGCAAACGATTCTTTGATGGATTAAAATATAGATAATGAGACAAATAATTATTGCCGTTGTTTTTATTGCCGCGTTATTTTCCATGGTACCGGCGCAGCCGAAGACCCCCACCGAGTCGGCGATGGACCGATTCCTTCGGTACGTAAAGATCGACACTCAGTCGGCCGAGGATCAGATGACCGTACCCTCTACCAAGAAGCAGCTTGATCTGGCGAATCTGCTTGCCAAAGAGCTGAAGGATCTGGGCGTAAAAAACGTGCGGATCAGCGAATTCGGCATCGTCTACGGTATGGTACCCGGCAACCTTGCTGACAACTCTAAAGTTCCAACGATCGGTTTAATGGCCCACATGGACACCTCGCCGGCCGTTTCGGGCGCTAACGTCAACCCGATCATCAATAAAAACTATCAGGGCGGCGATATCACGCTGCCGAACGACAAGACCCAGGTCATAACGGTCGCAAAAAATCCCGATCTCAAGAACCTGATCGGCGACGACATTATCACCGCCGACGGCACGACGCTGCTCGGTTCCGACGATAAATCGGGCTGTGCCGAGATCATGACAATGATCGATATTCTCAAACAAAACCCGCTGATCAAGCATGGCAATATCGCTGTCGCGTTCACGCCTGACGAAGAGGTCGGCGGCGGCATCGAGAAATTCGATATCGAGGGCTGGGGAGCTAAATTCGCCTATACGGTCGACGGCGAACAATTGGGCGATATCTCGAACGAAACGTGGTCAGCCCGAACGGCCACGGTAACATTTCACGGGAAGAACACCCATCCCGGCACGGCAAAAGGAATATTGATCAATTCGATGTTTGCTGCCGGCGCGTTTCTCGAAGACTTTAGGAATGCGATCCCGAATCGTCCCGAGACGACCGAGGGACGCGAGGGATTTCTTCATCCATATTTGGCGGCCATGTCTGAAGAAACCTCAACCATAAAGATCCTCTTACGGGACTTTGACATTAAAGGTCTGGCAGCACAGGAAGATGCGGTGAAGAAGATCGTTTCCGGAGTGCAAAAACGATATCCAGACGTAAAGATCGATTATGAATCGAAGCTTGGCTACTTGAACATGAAGGAAGTGTTAAAGGACTATCCGCAACTGACGGATTACGCGATCGAAGCTGCCAAACGCGCCGATGTAACGCCCGAAATACGGCCGATACGGGGCGGGACCGACGGATCGAACCTGACGGCTCGCGGCCTGCCGACACCAAATCTATTTACCGGTGGTCACAATTTTCACGGCAAGCTTGAATTCAATTCGCGAAAAGGGCTTGAAAAGTCCACTGAAACGCTGGTCCAGCTTGTACAGATCTGGGCCGAAAAGGCAAAATAGCCGATATGAAAAATCTGATGTGGTGCGCTGTGGTCTGTCTAGCGATTCCAGCGTTTGTCGCTGCCCAGAGGCAGACGACTTTCCCGGGCCTTTCGCCCTATAACCGCGAAGTTTTGAATGCAGCACGGCAGATCACGCCGATCCCACTGCCGACATGGATTCCGGCCGGTTTCACTGTTGAGAAGGTCAATGTGAAACTCGGTTCAACTGTCGCGATCGAGGACCGCGTTCTGGCTGTCATATATTCACGTAAACTGGAAAACGGCAAGATCCAGCGGTTCTCTATCGAAGCGGGTTTCGAGGGTCTAGGCGATCTGCCGTACGATTCGACAAGCTCGGTCCGTTCAGCTGTGGGCCGGATCGACATTGCCTACCAGCCGCCTGACCTGGACGGAAACGGGACAAAGATCAACGACTTTGCAATGACGCATTGGTTCAATGTCGCCAAGACGGCCTTTCACTATGACGGTATGTATGGTGCAAAACCGAACGACCGTAGACATGCGATGATCACTCTTGCTGATACGCGCAAGATCCTCGCGTCATTAAAGCGATTCTGAACTTCAATTTCTGGAGTTCGATCCTGCCCTCCGCCTATGCGATAGACTGGAGATCGTAAATGACTGAAAAGTTCGAATCGATGCGAGCACCCGAGCCAGTTGGCCTTTATCCCCATGCCCGGCGTGTAGGCAGCCTGCTCTTTTTGTCAGGCGTCGGTCCGCGTGAGCGCGGGTCGAAGTTGATTCCCGGCGTCGAACTTGATGCCGATGGCGATATAGTTTCTTATGATATTGAGAAACAGTGTCGAAGCGTTTTCCAGAATGTCAGATACATTCTCGAAGACTCCGGGTCGTCGTGGAATAAGATCATTGATGTAACCGTATTTTTGACAAATATGAGGCACGATTTTCAGGCTTACAACCGTATCTATGCGGAATTTTTTGCTGAAGATCCGCCCTGCCGAACGACCGTCGGCATTACCGCGCTTCCGACGCCGATCGCAATTGAATTAAAAGTGATCGCTACGATAGATTAAAAGGAGAATAAAATTGATTCAAACACGAGGATTCGCAACAAGAGATTCGAGCGCAAAATTCGGCCCTTTCGAATTCGAACGCCGCGATGTCGGCCCCAATGATATTTTGATCGATGTCGAGTACTGCGGCATCTGCCATTCCGACATTCACCAGGCACGCGCTGAGTGGGAACCGATGGTACCGTCGATCTATCCGATGGTTCCGGGACACGAGGTCGTTGGACGGGTGTCCAAGATCGGCGATTCGGTAACCAAATTTGCGGTCGGTGACGCGGCCGGTATCGGCTGCTTTATCGATTCGTGCCGCGAGTGCGCCGCTTGCAATGACGGTGTCGAACAGTATTGCATGAAAGGCTCGGCACAGACGTATAACAGCACGGAGATGGATAGGCAAACGCCGACATACGGCGGTTATTCAAAGCAATATGTGATCGACGAGAAATATAGTTTAAAGGTCAATGCCGAAGGCGATCTTTCGGGGATCGCGCCGCTCTTATGTGCGGGTATCACGACATATTCGCCGTTAAAGAAATGGGGCGCCGGACCTGGCAAAAAAGTAGCGGTCGCGGGTCTCGGCGGTCTCGGCCACATGGGCGTTAAGATCGCCGTAGCGATGGGCGCCGAAGTTACGGTCTTGAGCACATCGCCGTCGAAAGAAGACGGAGCTCGCCAATTAGGCGCTCACGGTTTTCTGAACACTACGGACGCCGAGGCGTCTAAGGCTGCGGCCGGAAGTTTCGACCTGATCCTTAATACGATCTCGGCCCAGCATGATTATAACTCTTATCTGGCGTTGCTCGGGCTGGAAGGCGTAATGGTGATTGTCGGTGTCCCAACTCAGCCTGTTCCGGTAAATGCATTCTCGTTGATCGGCGGCAATAAGGTGCTGGCCGGATCGCTTATCGGTGGCATCCCCGAAACCCAGGAAATGCTCGATTTCTGCTCCGAACACGGGATCGTGTCCGAGGTCGAAGTAATAAAGCCCGATTATATAGAAACGGCCTATGATCGGACGGTAAAGGCAGACGTTCGTTACCGTTTTGTGATCGATATGAAAAATGCCTGAAGGCGTGACAAGATCAACCGGTTTCACGATTCGACTGGCGACCGTTTCAGATTCGGATGCCATTAGCGAACTGATCGGCGAGTCGGTTCGAGGCTTAAGTGCCTCTGACTACTCGCCTGCGGAGATCGAAGCATCTATCGGCACTGTATTCGGCGTGGATAGCGAGTTGATCGACGACGAAACGTATTTTGTGGCCGAATCTCAAGGGAGTCTTATCGGCTGCGGCGGATGGAGCCGCCGCAAGACACTGTGTGGATCGAGCGATTTTGCCCCGACCCGCGAAGCAGGAACGCTTGATCCAATAACGGACGCGGCGAAGATCCGAGCTTTTTTTATTCATCCAAACCACGCCCGACGTGGTATCAGCAGTGCGATACTTGAAAAATGCGAAGAGGCGGCCAGGGCCGCCGGATTCCGTGAAGCCGAGATGATGGCCACTTTGCCGGGCGTCAGGCTTTATTCGACCAGAGGTTATTCGCCGGGCGAACCGGTCGCGATCCCTGTGGGTTCGGGACAATCGATCGAGTGTCTCAGGATGCGTAAGAAACTATGAGATACGTCGCCCTGCTTCGCGGCATAAATGTCGGCGGGAACACGATGGTGAAGATGGACGAACTTCGGACAATGTTCGAGAGTCTCGGATTTAAGAATGTAAAAAGCTACATAAACAGCGGCAACCTCGCCTTCGATTCGAAAAAGGCAAACGAAGCAAATCTTTCAGCAAAGATCGAAGTCGCTGTAGAAAAGCACGTCGCCAAACCGGTCCTGGTAATGGTGCGCGTGCAGCAAGACATCGAACGCATTCTTGCGAACAATCCGTTCGAAGGAAAATACAAAACCCACAAGGAAATGCACGTGCTGTTCTTAAAGAAGGAAATGGCAAATGACGATCGTCACCGGTTGATGGAAGCCGGCGGCGATAACGAACGCTACGAAGTCGACGGCCGCGAGATCTATTGCCACTTGCCTATGGGCGTTGCCGACAGCCTGGTCGGTAAAGGTTTTATCGAAAAGAAGTTAAAGACCGTTGCGACCGGCCGCAACTGGAGGACTGTTGAAAAGCTTGCGGTGTTGTGAAAATGAATATTGTGACTGCCGATCCGTCCGATGTCGAACACATTTTCCAACTGTACGACAAGGCGATCGAATTTCAGAAACAGGTTTTCGATAAACACTGGCTTGGGTTTGAAGTAAAACTCGTCGATCGCGAAATAGCCGAGGGCAGGCTCTGGAAGATCCTCGAAGACGGGTTGATCGCCTGCATCTTCTCGATCGCATATGAAGACCCTTTCATCTGGGGAGAAGACAGCAGCGAGTCGGCGATGTACATTCATCGTATCGTGACCGATCCCAAGTTTCGAGGCCGCGGGTATGTTAAAACGATCACGGAATGGGCGAAAGACCATGCCCGCGGGAAAGGCTTCAGATTTATACGGATGGACACCTGGGGCGATAATTTGAAACTGTTAGAATATTACAAAAGCTATGGATTTCAGTATCTCGGGAATGTTTCGCCGCAGGATTCTGACACCATGCCGGAACATTACCGAGGAATTACGTTGAGCCTATTCGAGATCGACCTGAGATCATGATCCGACGCCCGATTAATTTCAAGCAGTGGATCGATGACCACCGGCACCTGCTCAAACCGCCGGTCGGAAATCAGTGTGTATATGCTGACGACGATTTTATAGTGATGGTCGTCGGCGGGCCGAACTCTCGGAAAGATTATCACTGGGACGAGGGCGAAGAGCTGTTTTACCAGCTCGATGGCGACATTAGGGTACAGATCCAGGAAGACGGCAAAGCGGTTGAGGTGCCTATTCGCGAAGGCGAAATGTTCCTCCTGCCGCCGCGTGTTCCGCATAATCCGATCCGCGGCGCAAACACGGTCGGCCTCGTTATCGAACGAAAACGCCGGGACGGCGAAAAAGACGGCCTGATATGGTTTTGCGAAAACTGCAACAACAAGCTGTACGAGGAATATTTCGAGCTGGAAGATATCACTACACAGTTTCAGGGCGTGTTTAGCAAGTTCTACGGCTCGGCGGATCTGCGAACATGTGATAATTGCGGTGCGGTAATGGAACCTCCGCCGGTCGTTTCATGAGCGAATATCCTACAGACCTGATAAAGAATTAAAGGAAGATTCTGCGGCGCTGGAATCGAACGGAATCGAGTATGCAGCTTGCGGTGGACTAGGATTAACAATACATGGGTTCACGCGTGCGACTTTCGATCTTGATGTGCTTATTCAGGAAAAGGACCTCGAGAACGCATTTCGGGCGGTAAAAATACTAGGCTTCGATACTCACGGTCTATATATATCATTCAAGGAGCGAACCGTCGAAATACGGCGGGTCTCGAAGATCGCAGCTGACGATGAGGTGCTTTCCCTTGATTCTTGCTGGTCACACCTTTTGTCGACGACGTTTCGATAGTGTCGCGCAGAGGTTTGATCAAAATGAAGCAACAGGCGGGACGCCACAAAGATCTTATCGATATCGACCAGATCCAGAATAAAAAAGGTTGATCATTCATCGGAGGCGATTTCGCGGCGGCTTCACCAAACAGAGCAACTTCGCCGCCTTAATCTTTCACCCATCAAGGCCAAGCGGCTGCACGACGAAAAACACGCAGCCGAAACAGATCGGGTCAATAGATCGGTTCAGTTAGATCGTGAAGAGACAAAAGTTCGTAACGAACCTTTGAAATGGGTATCTCGCCTTAGCCTAATGGTGTCGCGATTGGCATCATCTTCCTTGCGACGGATGCGAATATGGACGGGCCAGGGATCACAACCGCATATCGCTTAAACATCGGCCGCCATCCTGGCTGGAATTCCTTTCACCATTTTTTCCGGTAGAATGGTCTAAATGCTCAAGATCGACGTTCACACCCATATCCTTCCAAAAGCGATCCCAAACTGGAAAGATTCATTTGGTTATGGCGGTTTTATATCGCTTGACCACTACAAACCCTGCTGTGCGAGGATGATTCGAGACGATGGCGAGCAGTTTCGTGATATTGACGAAAACTGTTGGTCGCCGGCGAAACGTATCGAGGAAATGGACGCGCACGGTGTCGGCGTCCAGGTCCTTTCGACTGTACCGGTGATGTTTAGCTATTGGGCGAAGCCGTCAGATGGCGCCGAGATCGCTAGATTCCTGAACGATGGCATCGCTGATATCGTCAACAGATCTCCCCGTCGGTTCGTCGGGCTTGGGACTTTGCCGATGCAGGATACTTCCCTTGCCGTTAAAGAGCTCGAACGCTGTAAGCAGATCGGCCTGACAGGCATCCAGATCGGAACGAATGTAAACCAGTTAAATCTGAGCGAGCCACAGTTCTTTGATCTGTTTGCCGCGTGCGCCCGATCGGGAATGGCCGTCTTTGTCCATCCGTGGGATATAATGGGCCAGTCCGATATGTCCAAATACTGGCTGGCATGGCTGGTCGGAATGCCGGCCGAAACCTCGCGGGCGATCTGTTCGTTGATCTTTTCCGGCGTGCTGGAACGTTTGCCTGAACTTAGGATCTGCTTCGCACACGGTGGCGGCTCATTCCCGGCAACCGTCGGCCGCATCGACCATGGTTACCACGTCAGGCCAGATCTCTGCGCGGTCGATAATCCGCACAGTCCGCGAAAATATCTTAGCCGAATGTATTTCGATTCGCTGGTCCACGATGCGGCAAAGCTCGATTATCTGGTCAAATTGGTCGGGGCCGATCAGGTCGCACTGGGCACCGATTACCCATTCCCGCTGGGCGAACTCGAGCCCGGCAGCCTGATCGGATCGATGCCGTACGACGACAATATCAAGTCGATGCTTTTTCATGGTGCCGCATTGAATTGGCTCAACCTCGAGATCAGTGACTTTGAATAGTTTTGCTAAAGCAAATGATCCAGAATCATCTCGCAACGACAGCCGCGGAACTCGACGCCGCCGATCCACTGAGAAAATTCCGTGAGCGATTTTATATTCCGAGAGACGATCGCGGAAACGAAGCAGTTTATTTAACCGGCAATTCTCTGGGCCTGCAGCCAAGATCCGTCGCGTCATTTATCAAACAAGAGCTAGACGACTGGGCAAAACTCGGTGTCGAAGGGCATCTGAACGCCAAAAACCAGTGGCTTCCCTACCACGAATTTGTTGCCGAAGCCCTGTCTCGCGTCGTCGGCGGCTTGCCAGGCGAAACGGTAGCGATGAATTCGCTTACCGTGAACTTGCATCTGCTGATGGTGTCTTTCTACCGGCCGACCTCGGAAAGATTCAAGATCATCATTGAAAAGGGCGCCTTTCCTTCGGATAGATATGCGGTCGTGTCACAGATCGAATTTCACGGCCGGTCGGCCGATACTGCATTGATCGAACTTGAGCCGCGGCCGGGCGAATCGACGCTTCACACCAACGAAATAATCGAGACCATCGAGGATCATGGCAATTCGACCGCACTGATATTGCTCGGCGGCGTCAATTACTATACCGGCCAGGCGTTCGATATTGGGTCGATCACCGCCGCCGGGCACAAAGCCGGCTCGATCGTCGGCTTCGATCTTGCGCACGCTGCCGGTAATATCGAGCTTCGCCTGAATGATTGGGATGTCGATTTTGCAGCATGGTGTTCGTACAAATATTTGAATTCGGGACCGGGCGGCATCGCCGGAGCGTTCGTTCATGAGAGGCACGGACGCTCCTTCGATCTGCCGAGGTTTGCCGGCTGGTGGGGACACGATAAAGTCACGCGTTTTATTATGGGTCCCGAGTTTCGTCCAATGATCGGAGCCGAAGGATGGCAGATCTCAAATCCGCCGATCCTTCAGCTGGCAGCGATGCGGGCCTCGCTGGATATTTTTGATGAAGCGGGTATGCGGGCTCTGCGTGAAAAGTCGATCAAGCTGACCGGTTATTTAGAAACGTTGCTGGGTGAAATTGACGACCGGCGAATTCTTCTTATCACTCCTACTGACGTTGAGCAACGCGGATGCCAGCTCTCGATCCGTGTACAAGATGCTGACAAGTCGTTATTTGAAGCGCTGACCAAGAAGGGCATTTTCGCCGATTGGCGTGAGCCGGATGTGATCCGCGTCGCTCCCGTGCCGCTTTATAATTCCTTCGAAGATGTATATCGGTTTGCAGAGATATTGAAGGAGTGTTTGAGCTGAAGATCGGACTCACTTAATTTGCCATGCCAAAAGTCACAATAATCGGAGCAGGGCTTGCAGGTTCGCTTTTGGCGATCTATTTAGGAAGGCGTGGTTTCGAAGTCGATGTTTTTGAGGCACGCGGCGACATGCGAAGAGAACCCGTCGCTGCCGGACGCTCAATAAACTTGGCGCTGTCAGACCGTGGTATTGCCGCTCTGCGTGAGGTCGGCATGGATAATTATATTCTGGCCGAAGCCGTCCCGATGACAGGCAGAATGATCCACGCGGTGTCGGGCGAGACAAAGCTTTTGCCCTATTCCGGTCGCGAAGGCGAGTATATCAATTCCGTTTCACGTGCCGGGTTGAACATCGCTCTGATCAGCGAAGCCGAAAAATACGAAAGCGTTAAATTTTATTTTGGCCGACGCTGTGAGAATTTTGATATCACTAGCGGCGAGGTGGAATTTAAGGGAGGCCGTAAGTATCGCTCCAACACCGTGATCGCGACCGACGGTGCCGGTTCGGCTGTTCGTCAGGCGATGGAGCAACAGCTTTCGAATTTCGGGTCGTCTTCTGTGTTTCTAGAACACGGATATAAGGAGCTTCACATTCCGGCTGGCCACAGTGCAGCAGCGTCGCCGGAATTTAATGCATCGGCAGTGTATCCTGTGACAACCGGCCGCGGCTCTGACCTCGCACTCAACGCTCTTCATATCTGGCCCCGGCACAAATTCATGATGATCGCGTTGCCGAATTTAGACGGCAGTTATACCTGTACTTTGTTTTTAGCCGATAAGACAGATCTCTCGAGCGATACGTCGGAACCGACTTTCGAAACACTCTCCAACTGGCCGACGCTTAAGAAGTTCTTCGAAGCGGAATTTCCCGACGCCCTTCCGCTGATGCCGGACCTGGAATTCGATTTTTTTAATAACCCGACCGGTCAGCTCGGAACCCTAAAGTGTTGGCCGTGGAATGTCGATGGAAGAGTGCTGCTCCTGGGCGATTCGGCACATGCGATGGTGCCGTTTTACGGACAAGGGATGAACTGCGCATTCGAAGATGTCCGGGTCTTCGCCGCGCTGATCGACAGGCATATAGGAGAGCGATCTGTGTCACCGGAGGGCAGCGTCGATTGGCAAGATATCTACGATGAGTATGGCGCACACCGAAAGAAGAACACCGACGCTATCGCTGAGATGGCTGAAGAGAATTTTTACGAGATGCGCGATGCTACGGCAGATCCCGTTTTTCAGCGAAAGCGTCGGCTCGAAACGCTTCTCGAACAAACTTTCCCGGATTATTTTTCGAAGTATTCGATGGTGACGTTTCGCGAAGACCTGCCGTACTCGGTCGCCATGACGAAAGGAAATGCCCAGGATCGACTGCTGATGATGCTGGCCGGCGCTCATCTGGACATTTCCAAACTTGATCTTGAAGTGGTGATGAGTTCTGTCAGAGATATTGATCGAACTCCGCCCGCGTCTCAGATCACCACCTGATCAGCTTGCTTTGGCGGCCGTAAATTGTCCGGGCTGGTAGTTGCCGGCTTCGGTGCGAAAAGCTATATTAAGTCGATTCCATCCGTTGATCGCGACTACGACCATGGTCAGATCGATCAGTTCCTGTTCGTTGAATTCTTTGCTCGCCCATTCAAACACTTCATGCGAAACGTGCGCATCGTCAAGAGTCGTTACCGCCTCAGCCCAGGCAAGAGCGGCCCGCTCGCGGTCGGAATAAACCGGCGATTCGCGCCAGGCGGCGAGCATATAGATACGCTGCTCGGTCTCGCCTTCTGCACGAAGGTCTTTAGAATGCATGTCGAGGCAATATGCACAGCCGTTGATCTGTGAGATGCGAAATTCGAGCAAGTGCCGTAATTTCGTCTCGATCGACGACGTGGCGAGATAAGCCCCAAGCCCGAACATTGCTTTCAGTGCCTCGGCACCTTTTTCCATAGATTTAATTCGCTGTTCCATTTCAAAAACTCCTGGTAAAACTCGTCCGGGAAGTCCCAGCCACTGTGGCTCTTTTTATTGGGATCTATTATTCTTACGGGACTGTTATACAAGTGTGTTCCTACCGCTGCTGAAATTCAAATACGACGCAGAGTGCCCGGCTCAATGATCGTCTATTGCAAAATCCGGCGGTATTAGGCTAAATTACGGTTCGTTCTACTTAGTTCAAAGCAAATCGGAGCAGACGGTAATGGCAAACTCAGCTTCCCAGTTACTTAAGATCGCCGGCGTCGGAGCATTCGCCGGCCCGGTGATTCTACTCGCCTCGGATATTTTTATGATGGTCACCGATCGAAAGTTTGAATGGACGATCGGCCTATGGTTAGCGTTATTACTCATGATCCCTGCGGTTATCGGGCTGACATATATGCTTGCCGCCGAAGGCAGCCGTCTGGCATATCTCGCCGGGTGCCTTTCGTTTTTTGGCCTGATGGCCGGCGCCTCGATGCAGGTTCTGTTTCGTGTTCACGCTGTTTTAGAGGAACAAGGTGCACTCACTGTAGTAGACCAGCTTCGGAATACTTTTAAACTCGTCGCCTCGACCCAAATGATCGGACTGGCATGGCCACTTGGCCTGCTAATTTTTGCGGCAGCTTGGTATTCGGTTCGCCGGACGTTCTTGATCCCTCTCCTCTTCGTTTTAGCTGCGATCGCTTTCCCGATCGGACGCATAGCCGGTTCATCGGCCGGGGTTCTCATTAGCGGTGTTTTATTCGTCGTGATCTTTGCCGTCGTAGGCAGGCAATTGTTTGCGGCCGCGGATGCGATAGAATGAGCAATGAAAAATCAGGAATAGGGGAACCGGACTGATGCGAACCCACATCTGCCATCCCCATTCTTCACCGTTCGACCTCACCTTTCCTTGCTATCGATATGAAAAAGGTGTTTAATTGTAGTTTGCCCTTTTGGGCCAATCCTCGGCCGAAAGGAGGTGAGTAAATAAATGGCTTATATTACGGTAAACAATAATGAATCGATCGAAAGCGCTTTGAGGCGGTTCAAACGAAAAGTTATCAGCGAAGAGATAATCAAAGATCTCAAAAAACATGCTCACTTCATCCCTCCGGGTCAAAAAGCAAAGCTTAAATCTGTCAACGCTCGAAAGCGTAACCGACGTCGGTTCCGTCAACAGCGTCCGATGAATTCCGGATCGCGGCCCATGGGCGGCGGACAAAACCGGTAGTAATTATCGAAAAACGGGAAAGGTGAAAAGGTGATTTTCTCATACACTTTTTCACTTTTTCGCTTTTAAACCGTGACCGATCTCGAACTTTATGTCGTCAAAACGTCCCAGGATCCTGATCACGAATGATGACGGAATTCATTCCGAAGGTATAGAGGCTCTCGAAGCCGCAATGAGCCGGATCGGAGACGTATTTGTAGTCGCCCCTGCCTCTGAGATGAGCGGTGCTTCACACAGTCTTACATTGTCGCGGCCGCTTAGGATCCGGCAGATCGACGACCGCCATTGGACCGTTGACGGCACACCTACCGATTGCGTAACACTTGCCGTAAATCAAATACTTTCAGAATCTGAACGTCCAGACATTTGCGTATCAGGTATTAATCACGGTGCCAATCTCGGTGACGACGCAACCTACTCAGGGACCGTTGCCGGAGCGATGGAATCGACCATCCTTCGCGTGCCCGGCCTCGCATTCAGCCTTGTGGCTACACGCAGCCACGATTTTACCTACTCGGCTCAAGTCGCCGAAATCATCACACGCAAAGCACTGTTAGGCGGAATTCCGCCTTGGACATTACTCAACGTAAATATTCCAAAAGGCGTACCCAAGGGGATCCGGATCACAAAACAGGGATTCAAGGAAGCGCAACCGATCATCAGCGAACACACTGACCCACGAGGTAAGCTCTATTATTGGATCGGTGAGGTAAGGGACGGATTCCGGGCCGAAGGCGGAACCGATTTTGAGGCGATCGACGAGGGCTATGTGTCGGTCACACCAATGCGGACCGACCTGACCGATCATGGCTCCCTTCCGCTCTTTGCCGAATGGAACTCGATCGACCTTTGATCAACGCCCCGTCGTTTATTCAACTGAAATAAATGGAATTACCGTTTACGACGATCTATACTTGCTGAATATGAGCCCCGCGCACTCGGCAGCATCATTTAAAGACGGATTTGAGATCCCCAGGCAGCGAATGGTGGAACACCTTCTCGAGCACTATAAGATCGCCGACCAGCGCACTCTCGACGCTATGAATACCGTTCCGCGTCAGGCATTTGTGCCCGAAGCCCTTAAATCGCAGGCTTATCGGGACAACGCATTGCCGATAGCCAGCGGGCAAACGATCTCACAGCCCTATATCGTCGCCATCATGACGGCGCTTCTTGAGCTTAAAGGCACCGAACGCGTTTTAGAGATCGGCACCGGATCGGGTTACCAGACTGCCGTCCTCTCTCTGCTTGCTCGCAAGGTATTTGCCGTCGAACGTCTGCCTAATTTGATCGATTCGGCTAAGAAGACGATCGGTTCGTTGGGCATTCGAAACGTATCATTTCGATGTGATGACGGAACGAATGGCTGGCCTGTCTATTCGCCTTTTGATGCGATATTGGTAGCGGCGGGCGGTCCTGAGATTCCCAGGCCTCTGCTTGATCAACTTGAGATAGGCGGAAAGATGGTGATACCCGTCGGCGAAGACGTTAAACTTCAAACATTGAAACGCGTTACCAAAAGCGCGGAAGGATTCACCACGGAAGATTTCGGACCCTGTGCATTCGTTCCTCTGATCGGTTCATTCGGATGGAAAGAGACTAACTAACGCTAGAAGCAGCATCACGTTGATCGTGTATTGACCGGTATTTATGGACAGCATTATTGATTTTTTGTATCAGGTGAAGGATTTCATAAATCCGAAATACTTGATCGATTTTATGCTCAACATTTTGGGCAACTATGTCTATTTTGGGCTGTTCTTTGTGATCTTTGCCGAAACAGGGCTCGCCGTGGGATTCTTTCTTCCAGGCGATTCGCTGCTTGTTGTCTCTGGGCTTTTCGCCGCGGCGGGTAAATTGAACGTCGCTCTCGTCATGGTCGCGTTCTTT
>JBDTMQ010000206.1:0-7456 GCA_039934155.1 Acidobacteriota bacterium
ATGAAGATAATGACGCGAATGGGTAACAAGGCGATCGAGGCGCTAGGCGACGGTGAATTCGTGCATTGCCTTCATTCTGTGGGAATGCCGCTGGAAGAGGGCCAAAAAGATGTTGCGTGGCCCTGCTCGCCCGATCCGAAAGATAAATATATCGTCCATTTTCCCGAAGACAGGCTGATCTGGAGCTATGGCTCGGGTTACGGCGGCAACGCACTTCTCGGCAAGAAATGTCTGGCTTTGAGAATCGCGTCAACGCTTGGACGCGACCAGGGGTGGCTTGCGGAACACATGCTTATTGTCGGCGTGAAGTCGCCGGATGGTCGTAAAGATTATGTTTGCGCAGCCTTCCCGTCGGCGTGCGGAAAAACGAACTTCGCGATGCTCATTCCGCCCAAAGAGTTCAAGGAAGAGGGCTGGGAAATAACGACCGTCGGCGATGACATCGCTTGGATTAAGCCTGACGAAAAGGGCAAGCTTCACGCCATTAATCCCGAGGCGGGCTTTTTTGGCGTCGCTCCCGGCACGAATTATAAAACGAACCCGAACGCGATGGAATCGATCCGGGAAAATACGATCTTCACGAACGTCGCTCTGACCGATGACGGCGATGTTTGGTGGGAAGGCATGGACGGCGAACCGCCGGCTCATGCTGTTGATTGGCAGGGCAATGACTGGACCCCGGCAAGTGACAAAACCGCCGCACATCCGAACTCGCGATTCACGGCGCCGATCTCTCAATGCCCGGTAGCCGATGAGAATTTTGATAATCCCAACGGCGTTCCGGTATCCGCATTCATTTTCGGCGGTAGACGGAACAGCGTTGTGCCGCTTGTTCAGCAGGCTTTCAACTGGACTTTCGGTGTCTATTCGGCTGCGACACTTGGATCGGAAATGACCGCTGCGGCCTTCGGAAATATCGGCGAGGTACGCCGCGATCCGTTCGCAATGTTGCCGTTCTGTGGTTATCACATGGGCGATTATTTCGGTCACTGGCTGGATTTTGGCCGCAATATTCCCAATCCGCCGCGAATATTTACCGTGAACTGGTTCTTAAAGGACCGTGACGGCAAATTTATGTGGCCTGGCTTCGGCGAAAATATGCGGATCCTGAAATGGGTCGTCGAACGCGCCCGCGGCGAGGCCGCCAGCGTCGAGACGCCATTGGGATGGATGCCGAAATACGAGGATATTGATTGGCGGGGACTCGACTACAGCCGGGAAAAATTTGATGCCGTGATGAACATCGACCGCAATATGTGGATCAAAGAGATCTCGATGCACGACGATCTGTTTTTCAAATTGTACGATCGTCTGCCCAAAGAAATGACATTTATACGCGAACTGCTTGTCTCGTCGCTTTGGCGAGCATCCGAAGGCGGCCTCGCGGCGCCGAGACCGGAATCCGAAGCACCTCTCAAAGCTGCCGGTAAGGCCGAATAGATGTTAGCGATTTGAATCGGAAACGCGAAGGTCCTTTTGGGGCTTCGCGTTTTTTGTGTTTCTAAACCTTGACACGTTTATTGATATTGTAACGTCTGCGGTTTAATCTAAAAGCGGACTGTATGGATCAAGGGGTAAACGCAAAGACTGAAGCAGAAAGTATTTATCCCGCGTCGCGCCTCTCCACGACCTTCCGAGCCCTTCGGCACCGCAATTTTCGGTTGTTTTTCGCCGGACAGTTCATTTCACTTACGGGTACGTGGATGCAGGGCGTAGCCCAGAGCTGGCTTGTTTACCGTCTTACCGGTTCGGTCGTTCTGCTCGGGCTGATCGGTTTTGCGTCCCAGATACCCGTGTTTCTGCTCGCGCCGATCGGCGGTGCCGTCGCCGATAATTATGATCGACATCGTCTGATCATTATCACCCAAGCCTGTGCAATGACTCTGGCCGGCATTCTGGCCGCGCTTACTCTCACCGGCAATATCGAGATCTGGCATCTCTTCGTGATAGCCGTCGGATTTGGGATCGCAAACGCATTCGATATTCCGACGCGCCAGGCTTTTGCAGTCGACATGGTCGGCAAGGATGACCTGATCAACGCGATCGCGCTCAACTCATCGATGTTCAATGGCGCCCGGATCGTCGGACCGGCGATCGCCGGTGTTCTCGTTGCCGGCGTCGGCGAAGGCTGGTGTTTTTTTGGTAACGCCGTAAGTTATGTCGCCGTGATCTCTGGCTTATTGATGATGAAGATCACACCGGCAGCGGCGGCCGTTCGAGGATCGACGCTGAACCGTGTTGCCGAGGGATTCGGCTATGTTGCCAAGACGAAACCCGTTCGCGCATTGCTTATGCTGCTCGGGTTGGTGAGTTTGACAGCCGGTCCTTATGCTGTGCTGATGCCCATCTTTGCCGATCAATATCTGGGCGGCGGAGCAGGAACGCTCGGTTTGTTGATGGGAGCCAGCGGTGTCGGAGCATTGACGGCCGCTTTGGTTCTGGCTTCGAGGCGACACGTTTTCGGCCTCGGACGGTGGGTCGGCTTTGCCTGCGCCGGCCTGGGCGTCAGCCTGATCTTATTTTCGATCTCGCGCAACTTCTGGTTCTCATCGCTCGCACTGGTATTCGTCGGCTTTTCAATGATGACCCAGATGTCATCGTCGAACACACTAGTCCAGGCAATGATCCCGGATCATCTTCGCGGCCGTGTCATGTCTGTGTATTCGATGATGTTCATGGGCATGGCACCGCTTGGCGCTTTGGCCGCCGGAACACTTGCGGGCCGCATCGGCGCTCCTCAAACGGTCGCAATCGGCGGAGCGGTTTGCGTCATCGGAGCCGTGTTCTTTGGTTTCAAGCTGCCGGGCCTGGAGCAAGAAGGCCATGAAATGATCGTCTCAATGCAGATGACGGGTGGTGAGCCGGCATCAAAAGCCGCATTCCAGCAGCCGTCATAAGCCAATTTATGATTTGACCGATCCGCGTGTAGAATGGGCAAAAATGGGGCGTAGCCTCGTCTCAATTCACAGGTGGAATATGATCGATCAATATCAGCCGTGTCCCCGCTGTGGTGCGGGAAATGCTCAAAAGCTTAGTTTTACGTGGTGGGGCGGCCTGCTGGGCCCAAAACTTTTGACGCACGTTAAATGCGGAAACTGCGCCCATAAATTCAACGGAAAAACGGGTAAGGATAATACCACGGGGATCGTTATATACTCAGTCGTGGTCGGACTTGTCGTTTTCGGGATCGTGTTCGTTTTTGTGGTAGCGGCCGCATTGCTTGCGCTCGCTCACTAGAGATCAGAAAGGGACGTCCTCATCCGTCTCGTCAAAGACGATCCGTTTCGATGCCGCGGGATTTTTTGAAGCGCGCAGTGATTCGGTATCAAGACTTTGTACATTCGGGCGGCCGTCGGCATCAGCCGTCAGAATTTCTATCTTCCTTTCTGCTTCGGCCAAACGCTCCCGGCACTCACGAGCCAGTTTGACGCCGTCCTCAAACAATTTGAGGCTTTTTTCCAGGGGCAGATCACCCACTTCGAGCTGCTTTACGATCTTTTCAAGTTCGCCTATCGAGGATTCGAATGATTTTTGCATATCACTTATTAAAAAAGTTCTCGGCCCGTTTCAGCGTTTCGGCCAGGTTTTTTAGACCAGGATTTCGTTGTCCGTTTTCAGTGCCGCCGTTTGATGCGACCGCGATCACCTCTTGTCCGATCGCCCGTGCGATGTCGGTCGCGATCGGCTCGTCGCGAACGCCAGTGATCACCCACCTTTCACCCCGGCGAGTCATCGTTACTTCAAACGGCTGCCCTTCGTCAAGACTGCTGACAGTAGCTTTGTCGCCGTCGGTCTTTACATCGAGATATCGGCCCGCGCCCAAAACGATCGCCTCGAAAGGCACTGACCGTAGTCGTTCGGTCTTTCGGCGGATCAGCTTTGGCATTTCGATCCTGACCCTCTCTTTGACGGCGGGCATCAGCGGTTGGGCTATCTTGCCGACTTTTGCGATCACTTCCGGCGGTTGCCCGCGTCCATAAAGCTCGATCGCTTTGGACGTAACTTGTGGCATAAAATCTTCGACCAATGCATTTGAATCAACGAGCGCATCGACTGATCCTTGATCGTTCGCCCGAGCGGCGTCGACGATGAGCGCCAATGAGTATTCTGGTGTACTTTTTAACGATTGCCAATAAAGATAGCCTGCGAGCAATGTGATCGATACAACGGCCGTCGCGGCAACTGCAAAGATCCGCAGCCAGGGCCGCCGCCTATTTGGAGCGGCATATCCGCCAAAACCGATCGTGCCCTCTGGCAAGGTTGAATTCTCCACTGAATTAAATCTGGCCATCAGTTATCATTTTCGTCCAAGCCGACGACCTCGGCCGCAATGCTTCCGAGCGAAAGTCGGATATCCACTCTGTCGCCCAATGAGACCTCGTCAGAGCGTCGAATAACGTGGCCGTTCTCATTCTCAGTGATCGAAAATCCCCGCCCCAAAACCGACAGCGGGGATATTGCATTCAGCGTGGCCGCCGTAACACCAAATCTTTTCGAACCAGACATTACGATCTCGCCAACGTATTTCGCATTTTGTTGCTCAAGAACGGCCAGCCGGGTCTTACAATCACCTACTCTCGCAGAAAGTTTTGTTGGCGAAAGAAATTGCGCGGCTTCGGTAAGTCTTTCCCGTACGTCGGCGATACGTTGACTGATCGAAAACGCCATCTCAGAAATTGTCTTATCCACCGATCTGGCCATTTCTCGTATCTTCGCCGGGAATTCGATAAATACCGGCGAAAGTTCCGAGGTTTGCAGCCGCGTGGTCACCTCAAGCAATTTAATATTCATCATCTGAGACAAATTCGCCGATCTCTGTTCGAGATAGGCGATCAGTTCCATTTCTCTCATCGCCACGATCTCAGCCGCTGCCGATGGCGTCGGAGCTCGAAGATCGGCAGCGAGATCGGCTATCGTGTGGTCGATCTCGTGACCGACGGCCGAGATCACCGGTATGGCTGAAGCACGGATCGCCCGCGCTACAAATTCTTCATTAAAGGCCCATAGATCTTCCGACGAACCACCGCCTCGGCCGACGATGAGCGCATCGATCTGGTATTCGACGTTGTTTTGGTGAAGTTCGTTGGCCAATCTGATCGCGCGACAGATCTCTTCGCCTGCGGTTTCGCCCTGTACCCTGGTCGGGATAAGCAGCACGTTAACGGACGTCGCCCGGCGGGTGATCACGTTTAGAATGTCGAAAAACGCCGCGCCGGTCGGCGAGGTCACGACGGCTATCCGGCGCGGGTACAGCGGGATCGGGCGTTTAAGTGCCGGATCGAAAAGGCCCTCAGCTTCGAGCTTTGCCCGTATCTGCTCGAATGCGACTCGAAGTGCGCCTTCGCCGACCGGCTCCAGCGAATCGATAAGGATCTGGTATTCGCCACGCGGTTCATAGAGGGTCAGCCGCCCTCGAACGCGAACCTGGAGCCCGTCAAATGGCTTGAATCTGATGCGGTTGTTCGATCCCTTGTAACAAGCGGCCCGAAGTTGAGATGTGCCGTCGTGCAGTGTGAAGTACCAGTGGCCCGAGCGTGCGGCCGTAAAATTGACTATTTCGCCCTCGACCCAAACGGAAGCAAATCGAGCCTCGATCGCTCTTTTCACCTGAGCGTTGAGCTCGGTGACCGAAAGCGGTTTAGGCTCGTCCTCGGTGAATAGTGATCGAAGGATCGAATCGCTCAATTAGTTTTCGGGAACACCTTGTCATAACCTTTCCACACGATATCGATGTTGAAATACATCTTGACCGGCGAATTGGTCTTGGTGTCGGTGACGGTCAGTACGTCGTATTTGTGGCCATTTTCGGTGACGACCTCTTGCGTGCCGCGTTTGTATTCAAAGGCATCAAGGATCGCATATTCTTCGGGGACCGATATCACAATATACGCAGTTTTGGCCGTCTCGCCGTCGCCGCTGTTGATGATCGAATTGACCAGACCCAGATAGGTGTTCTTATGAAAGTCGGCTTTTGGCTGGTCCTTTAATTCGGCGTACGCGAGTGCAAGGACCATATGCGAACTTATATCCACGAAATTTGTCTTATGAACTGCCTCGGCCAGCTTGATCGCTTCCTTGAATTTCTTTTCCTTTATAAGCTTATACATTTCGACCCGTACTTTGGCATCGACGACGGGATTAAAATCAGATGTTGCGGCATATGCGATACGCAGAGCGGCGTAATCGAGACCTTTTTCGCCGCGTTTTGCTTTTGTAAGCAAGGATTCATAATCGGGTGCCTGAGCGGCCGGCTGAGCTGTCGCCGCTATCACCAAAAAAATTAGGACTGCCAGTAAGGATACCGATCTCTTCACAATTTCTCTCCTGATTTTAATTTGTACTTCCAGATTGACGAATTTTATACCGTCGACCAGAACACTATTTGTCATTGGATAACTTAATGACCGGGCCGATCTGAGCGAAGGCGTTTTCTCGTCTCACCCGCACTTTCAGACGCGGCGAAGGCCGGCCGTTCGGGTCGCTTCCGTCCGCCGATCGAAACCTCACCGAGTACGCGGTGCGAAGCTGTGCAGCAATATCTTCATAGGCCGTTCTGATCTGGCTCAACTGCGTAATCGGATAATAAACTCCGCCCGAGATCTTGGCAAGTTTCTCGCCCTCGCCTTCAGCTTTTTTCGAAAGGGTCATATATCGGGCCCTGAGCGGATCGATCTCCTTTTCAATATCGCCGTCCGACGCCGCGATCAGCGTTGACGGAACATATAACGGATAGATCAGGGCTCCGCTTTCTTCGATCGATCCGAGCAGCGAATCGAAAGGAAGGAACGATCGGTTATCGTCGCCATCGGTCAGGACGACGATCGCGGTCCGTTCACCATTCATCGGTCTGAGCGTGTCGGCCAACGTGAACGCTATAGCATCATAAAATGCCGTGCCTCCGCCTGCATCAAAGGTATCGAGCATCTCGGAAAGTCTTTGCCTGTCGGTAGTAAACCCCGACAAGACCTTAACGTCGTCATTGAATAATACGATCGAGATGCGGTCATTGCGATCGACCGTATCGACAAAGCTGCGGGCAGCTTTTCGAATGAAATTCACGTAGTTGTCGACGCTGCCCGAGACATCGAGCAAAAGGACAAGATTGACCGGCGTAGTGGCCGGTTTGACGTCGAGTATCTCTCGAGCCGTGCCATTTTCAGTGATCTCGAAATCGGCCGGCTGCAGACCCGGGACCGCCCGATTGAAAGCATCGGTCACCCTGATCGTCGCCTGTTTTATCGAAGCCGCCGAATCGGTGACGCTTCGAACCTCCGTCAGCGTCGGCTCAAATTTTGTCGGCCCAAGCGTGCGCTCGTATTCGCCAAAGTATTTCGGGCTTGCACGGCGAATTGCTTCTGTAAGGACCGAGTTCCCGCTTCTGATAACCGCTTTTGCCGCGTTGGTGAGCGGCCTTTCGCGAAGGTCGCTCATCACCTCGTTTGGCGGAACGTTGAGC
>JBDTMQ010000207.1:0-8823 GCA_039934155.1 Acidobacteriota bacterium
GATGCCCGCAGCCATATAGTACCGCTGCCGGGCGATTCTCATGATGAAATGGTGCTGGTCAAGGACATTTCGATCGCGTCGGTGTGTGAGCATCATCTCGCCCCGTTTGTCGGAAAATGTCATATAGCCTATATTCCGAAAGGCGGCCGTATTGTCGGACTTTCGAAACTTGCACGTATAGCCGAGATATATGCGAGACGTCTGCAGGTACAAGAGCGTCTGACCCAACAAATAGCCCGGATCTTATTTGACGAATTAAAGCCAGTCGGCGTGATGGTCGTCATCGAGGCCGAACACACCTGTATGACGCTTCGGGGCGTGAAAAAGCCGGGGGCTATCACCATAACTTCGGCCGTCCTGGGTGGCTTCAGGACCGATCCCAGAACGCGTGCCGAGGCAATGTCGCTCATCAAGGGCTAACGACCTTCAGGACTTACCTTAAGTGTCGGGCGGCCGACACTTGCGGCACTACCTTAACTATGAAAAGAATCTTTGTTTTCCAGATAATGTTCGTGTTTCTCGCGGCGATGGCAACGGCGCAGGACCGCACCGCTCTTTTTGACGGCGCGAAGATCAAAGCGAGAGTCATTAAGCTGTCAGCCGACGAATTCGAAGGACGCGGTCCGGGTACCGAAGGCGGCAAGAAAGCAGCGCAGTTCATCGCCGACGAATTGAAAGCCGCGGGCGTGGCACCGGGAAACAAGAAAAGTTATTTTCAAAACGTGCCGATGATCGGCGTTAAGGCCGATCCGGCGACGCGTCTGGCGATCTTTACGGCATCTGGGAGTGAGACCGCTTTCAATTTTGGCGATGACTTTGTCGCAACGACCAGTGCCCAGAAGGCAAAAGTAGATCTCGACGCTGAGCTTGTTTTTGCCGGTTATGGCATTGACGCACCACAATATAACTGGAACGATTTCAGCGGCCCGGCTTCGGATTATAAAGGCAAAGTATTGATGATACTGGTCAACGACCCGCCCGCGACCCGGGAAGAGCCTGATCTTTTCGGCAACAAAACGCTTACATATTTCGGCCGCTGGACATATAAATTCGAGGAAGCGGCAAGACGAGGTGCGGCCGGTGTCATCCTCGTCCATACGACTGAGTCGGCGGGCTATGGCTGGAATGTCGTGAGGTCGTCTAATGGCAGCTGGCGGTACGAGATCGCCCGCACAACGAAGGACAAGACGTCGTATTTGGAACTGAAATCATGGGTCACCAATGACGCAGGGACGCGAATTCTTCAGGCAGCATCGCTCGATCTAAACGATCTGCGGACGCGTGCGGCTAAACGCGGCTTCAAGCCTGTAAACACCGGGCTGCGAGTAAAACTCGATCTCAACAGCGAGGTGAAGCGATTCGAATCGCCCAATGTTGTCGGAAGTGTTGAGGGAAGCGACGCGAAACTGAAAAAAGAATACGTGGTCTATACGTCGCATTGGGACCACCTCGGTATCGGTGAACCCGATTCGCGCGGCGATAAGATTTTTAACGGTGCCTATGACAATGCGTCGGGTGTAGCGACGGTGCTTGAGGTCGCCGGCGTGATGGCAAGAATGAAAAAAGCGGAACGGCCCAAACGCTCGACCCTGTTCATCTTTACTACGGCTGAAGAACAGGGCCTATTGGGCTCCGAATATTATTCTCAAAATCCGCTCGTGCCTTTGGCTCGCACGGCGGGAAATATCAATATTGACGGCGTGAACTTTTTTGGTCCGACCAGCGATTTTTCAGCACTTGGCGGCGAGCGGTCCGGATTAGGTGCGATCGTGCAGCGGGCTGCCGCCGAACGACGGCTCGACGTAAAAGGCGATACAAAACCCGAGCAGGGATTCTTTTTTCGATCCGATCATTTTCCGTTTGCCAGGGTGGGTGTGCCGTCGATTTCATTACGCCACGGCGAAACATTTGTACCGGCTTTGACCGGCGATGCCGCGTCATTCTACCGCGACTATACGGCGAAATATTATCACCAGGCGTCGGATGAATATCACGAATGGTGGAATACCGCGGCGATGGTGCAAGAGGCCGAGCTAGCGTTGGCGATCGGCATCGATCTGGGAAATTCGCCAGTAATGCCAAGGTTTTCTGCTAGCGATGAATTTGCGGCGGCGGATAAGAGACGCATGGGCAAATAAGCAATTCTTTACTGCAAATAAAGTGTAGCGTGTGGATAAAAGCGACATTCCACGCTACACTTTATTCTTTTGAAATGACGACCTTTTACATTACAACACCGATCTATTACGCCAATAGTCTGCCGCATTTGGGCCACCTTTATACAACGATCGTGGCCGATGTCGTCCAGCGCTATAAAAAACAGCGCTGCTTTGAAACCCTGTTCTTGACCGGCACCGACGAGCACGGCATAAACATCCAGCGCACGGCCCAAAAGAATGGCCGCACCGAAAAAGAACAGGTCGACTATATCTCGGGCGAGTTGAAACGCATGTTCCGCGATTTTGGGCTTGATACGGCCAGCGGCGGTTACGACATTTTTATGCGGACGACCGAGCGCTTTCACTACACGTCCGTCGCCGAATTTTGGAACAAGATCGCCGCCGGCCGAACTCCGAAGGGAAACGAGCCGATATATAAAGGGTTTTACGAAGGCTGGTTTTGCGCCCCGTGTGCAGAATTCAAAACCGAGGACGAGTATTTTACTGTCGAGAATTCTGACATTCCGCTTTGCCGAATCCACGAGCGGCCGCTCGACAAGGTGTCGGAAGAAAGTTACTTTTTCCGGCTCTCGGACTACGGCGAAGTTTTGATCGAAGCGATCGCCGCACAGCCCGAACGGATCCGCCCTGAGGCGCGGCGCAATGAGGTGATCGCATTTATTCAGCGCGGACTGCAGGATCTTTCGATCAGCCGGGAAAAGCGGTCTGTTTCGTGGGGAATTCCCGTTCCCGGCGACGAGGATCACGTGATGTATGTTTGGATGGACGCATTGTCGAACTATATTACGGCTCTCGGCTGGGGAAATGACGAAAGACCCGAATTCGGCATTGAAAAATACTGGCCGGCCGTGCATCTAGTCGGCAAGGACATTCTCAGACAGCATACGATCTACTGGTGGTCATTCCTTTTGGCGTTAGGGATCGAGCTGCCGAAAACCGTGTATGCGCATGGAATGTGGCTCGACGCCGACGGCCGTAAGATGGGTAAAACATTGGGGAATGTGATCGAAGTTGATGTATTACATCAGCATTTTCAGGTCGATGCGATCCGGTATTTTTTACTGAGGGAAATGGTCTTTGGCCAGGACGGCAAGTTCGGATACGAGAATCTGATCGAACGGGCCAATGCCGACCTGGCGAGCGGTCTTGGCAACCTTTCAAGCAGAACTCTGACAATGATCGCGAAATACCGCGAAGGCCGAATTCCCAGCGGAAAGATCGCCGAGGAAAATTATATTAATGCGCGGCGGGCCGGGCTCGACCCGGACGGGCAGGACCTGGTGTCGGTGATCGAACACGCTCGCGACCGATTTTTAAGACATTTCGATGAATTCGAATTCAGCAGCGGGCTCGAGGTTTTGTGGTCGGTGATCGCTCGTGTCGATAAAATGATCTCGGACGCCAAACCGTGGGAGCTGATCAAAGTCGCCGACCAGGCCGAAACTCTGAACGCAGTCTTGTATCGCGCTGCTGAGACGCTTAGATGGCTGACAGTATTGGTCCAGCCCGTAATGCCGGAGTCGGCTGCCGCAATCTATCTGCAGTTGGGCGCAGCCGGCGAAGCGTCGGATATTGATCCCGCTGCATTGAAATGGGGTGAATTGGCCGCCGGGACGATGATCGGCGAAACGTTTGCCGTTTTTCCGAGGATAGATAAGAAAAAAGTTATGAGTGAGATAAATGAGAGTGGGCGGTCGTCAGTGGTCAGTGTCCAGCAGGAATTGTCAGAACCGCCTGCGTCAGCGGGCGGCCAGTTCGCCGAAAAAAGTGGGACCCTATCGGAAGTTGATGCATTTATCACCATCGACGATTTTTTGAAGGTCGAACTTCGCGTAGGCGAGATCAAGGTCGCCGAACGCGTACCCAATGCTGACAAGCTACTGCGGTTCGAGGTCGACCTGGGTGAAGAAAAGCCGCGGCAGATACTCGCCGGCCTGGCCGAATATTACGAGGCTGAAAAATTGATCGGGCGCAAAGTCGTCGTGGTCGCGAACCTCAAGCCCCGCAAAATGCGCGGGCTCGAGTCACAGGGAATGATCTGTGCTGCGTCGCTCGAGGACAACTCAGGCCCCGATCCGGCTCTTGCTACGTTTCTGGATGATGTCGAGGTGGGGGCAAGGTTGAAATGACCCGAAAATCTAGGTTGAGTTCCGTCCGATGAATCTCATCGATTCCCACTGTCATATTGACGGCGAGCAGTTTGACGAGGACCGTGACGAGGTCATGCGACGGGCTAAGGAAGCGGGCGTTGTCGCTATGCTGAATGTCGGAACGGGCGATCCGCATTCGGATGATTTCTCAAAGGCCGTTGCCGTCGCCGAGAGATATGAGAACGTTTTCGCAGCGGTCGGCGTACATCCTCACGATGCCAAGCTCTATGACGACGTCGCGGAACAGCATCTGATCGATCTGGCGAAGAGTGAAAAAGTGATCGCCTGGGGCGAGATCGGGCTCGATTATTATTACGATCACTCGCCGCGGGATGTGCAGAAAGAGGTCTTTCGGCGGCAGATCGCTGTTGCGAAAGAACTCGGTTTGCCGATCATCGTTCACAGCCGCGATTCAGATGAAGATACGTTAACGATACTCGCCGACGAATTCCGGAACAAGTCTTCGCTACATTGCGTCGGCGAAGGAAGGCCGTCTAAAGGCGGGACTCCAAACGGCGGGAGCGGCGCCACCGCCGGCCCCGTGAATGCGGGGCATGAAAACATTACGGCGCGAACGGCGTTTGCTGACGAGGGCGTCCGCCCTCCAAGCGGCGTTATGCATTGTTTCGGCGGCAAGCCGGAAATGGCGAAAGAGTTGTTGGATCTCGGCTTTTTGATATCTTTTGCCGGGAACGTAACGTTCAAAAAGGCAGAGAACCTCCGCGAAGCGGCGGCTGTTGTGCCGCTGGACAGGCTTTTGGTCGAGACCGATTGTCCATTTCTGACGCCCGTCCCATTCCGCAGTAAACGCAATGAACCTGCGTATGTGGTTCACACGGCGAAGTTTCTTGCTGAATTTTACGGCGTCGAATTGGATACGCTGGCGGCACAAACGACGCTCAACTTTCTAGACCTTTTTCAAGTCAAACTGGCTGCAAATTTTTCAGGTGAAAGCGCTTAGGCGCAGTATTCGTGTAAATGCCGCTATTCGTGGCAAAATCTTTATATGGCTAAAGAAAATTCATTCGATATTGTTTCGAAAACAGATTACGCAGAGGTGACGAACGCGATAAATCAGACTACCAAGGAAGTGTCGCAGCGGTTCGATTTCAAAGGCAGCCGTGCCGCCGTCGCTCTGAATGACAAAGACCTTCTGTTAACGGCCGAAGACGAGACAAAGCTTCGGAATATGAACGACATTCTGCAGGGCAAGCTCCTCAAGCGGGGCATTTCGTTGAAGGCGCTCGATTATCAAAAGATCGAACCCGCGGCTGGTGGCACCGTCCGGCAGGTGGTAAAGATCCAGCAGGGAATTCCAACCGACAAGGCAAAAGAGGTCGTCAAATTCATCAAGGACGCCAAGCTGAAGGTACAGGCCTCGATCCAGGGCGAATCCGTACGGGTCTCGGGCAAGGACCGCGACACGCTGCAGGACGTGATCTCAAAGCTAAAGGCGACCGATTTTGGGATCGATATGACTTTTGATAATTATCGGAACTAACAGTAATTCATACTATGCAGATGTTTACCGCCGCAAAAAAAGGGATCGATCTTAGACTGACGGCCAAGAATTTCTTTGGTCTAATCGCACCGGAGCTTGAACTGGTCGAGGCCGAATACGAGCGGCAGGTCAATTCGAATATTCAGGTCGTAAATTTTCTGGGCGAATATGTTAGAGCCTCGGGCGGCAAGCGTGTCCGGCCGGCATTACTTCTGCTGGCGGTTTATGCGGCGGGCGGCATCGGCAAGGACCCGAGCGCGGTGCGTATGGCGACCGTGATGGAAATGCTGCACACCGCCACGCTTGTTCACGATGACATTATCGACAATGCCGGCTTGAGACGAAATCGCGAATCGGTCAACGCCCGTTTCGGCAATCAGACCGCCGTGCTGATGGGCGACTGGCTTTATATGAACGCCTTTGAGGCTTCCTTAAAAGAGCGTTCGCTTGAGATACTCGACATCCTGACGCGGCTGACACGTCAAATGACCGAGGGCGAGCTGATCCAGCTGACGCTGATCGGCAAAGTAGATCTGACGCATGATGAGTATTTTGATATTGTGCGACGCAAGACCGCGTATCTGTTCTCGGGCTGCTGTGAAATCGGAGCCATTCTTGGACAGATCGACCAAAGCGGACGCGCGGGTTTGCGAAATTTTGGAATGAATCTGGGCGTCGCCTTCCAGCTTGCGGACGACCTGTTGGACATTACGGCAGATGAGTCGAGCCTCGGTAAGTCCGCCGGTGCAGACCTAATTGAGGGCAAAGTAACGATACCGCTCATCCTTTTGATCGAGCAGGATGATTCCGTGCGCGCGATCGTACAAAAGATCTTTGAAACAGGCGAGTTCCCGGCGGAACTGAGAGCTGATATTTTAGGTAGAATGAGGACCCGCGGCATAATCGATCAGGTTCGCTCGATCGCTGCCGAATACGCCGGAACTTCCAGAAAAAACCTTGAAGTTTTACCTGAAACGGAGTATTCTCGTGCTCTGGATGCGATCCCGGAATTCGTGATCGAACGGCAAAACTGAGCAGTTCTCAAAATCCCCCAAGTCAGTTTCTAGGCCGTAACTCCTTAATTGTCAAAATGTTGGACGAAAACCTTATAGCCACACTTGAACAAAGCTTACGCCAGACCCGAAATGCGCAAAGTCGGTTGATGGCCCGACTGCGGGAGGTCGAGATGGAATCGGAAAGGCTGCGTGAAGAGATCGAGGCGCTCGAGAACAGTGCACTTCAAACCGAATCGGCTATTGACAGTCTGCTGGTAACGATGCGGTCCGGCAACCGCGTGTTAAATCTCGGAAAGACGATGCGGATAGAGGATGAACCGGCAAGGACCTCGACGACGCGCCAGTCAGCTCCAAGGACCAACACATCTAAGTCCCCTCGCCTGGAATCCAGGGCGCCAGGTTCGGTGACCTATATCAATCAATCGCGCAGCGTGCCGCTAAAAACACACAATACCGAAGCGATCAGCCATCGTTTCTCAGACCGCACAATTACTCAGGCGTGTACATTGCTGCTCCGCGAAGCCGGAAAGCCGCTGCATGTGAACGAACTTTATAATTTGCTCGTCGCAGGCGGGATGGAATTCAAGGGAAATAATCCCACGATCTCGGTTGCCGTTTCACTGAATCGAAACCGTCGTTTCAGAAAGGTCGACCCGGGCACCTTCGATCTTGTGATGCGCGAGGCTTCGCAGGTCGCATCCTGATGATAGTTTTTCTGATACAGACAGGTATATAATTCAACCCTTACCGAGGCCGTTCATCCGAAATTTTGTGAACGGCCCGATCTCTTTCTTAGCGTGGCTTAATATGAAGCGTTGGATAGTTTCGATATCTGTTTTTCTGGTGATCGCGACGGTAGCCGTATCGCTTTTCGGCCAGAAGGTAAGGCTGAGAGCGAAGATCACGCCTGTCTGCGGCGGCGCATCACAAAGTAAATTCGCTGATATTTATGCTGACGGAAATATAGCTGTGCAGGGGGGCTACAGCTGTCCAGGCGCCTTCATATACGATATTTCCGATGCGGACGCGCCCGTCCTGGCCAGCTGGTACAACCCAGGCAGTAACCTGCAGTTTCTTGAGGCGATCGTGATCGGCAACCGCGGTTATTTCGGCACGGGCAATGGCGGCGGGGTTCATATCGTCGATCTGTCCGATCCATATAACCCGTTTTTGTTGGGAACTGTCGATGCCGCACACGGCAGCGCCTTTATAGGCATTCATGAAATGGTGGTGTTCGATCAAAACAGCCGACGCTATCTGATCGAGAACTATAACGGGTTCGCGACCAAGATCATCAAGATCATTGACGTGACCGATCCCGGTAACCCATTTTTGGTTCGCGATCTTAATCCGACAGAACCGATATGGGTCCACGGCCTGCATGTTCGCGGGAATCGATTATTCACTTCGGGCTGGGGCAACAGCACCAATCGGGGCCGAACTGAGATCTACGGAATCGCGAATCTGGCGACACAGCCGCCTGTCTTGTTGGGCGTTGTTGAGGATACGAGCGGTATTACCGCCGGTAACAGCATGCATAGCAGCTGGTCGAGCGAAGACGGCAATTTTCTATACAGTGCCCGTGAGACAATAAACGGAACGGGTGACGTACGTGTCTATAATATTACCAATCCAGCCCTTCCGATATTGGTGAACAGCATCTCGACCCAGTCGCTTGGACTGAATGCCGTAACACCGCACAACCCGGTCGTAGCCGGCAATTATCTTTATGTTTCGTGGTATCAGGCCGGCATTCAGGTATTCGACATATCGGACAAGGCCAACCCTGTCAGGGTCGGGCAATACGATATGTTCCCGAATGCATTCGCGCCTACGCCGGATGAGAAAAAGGCCCTGCTCGAGGCCGATCCCTGGGATATGGTCTGCGGCAGTGCCTTTGTTCAAAATATGCTGCCGACGACATATGACGGCACATGGGCCGTATTCCCGATGCTCGGCCGCGACAAGGTTTTAGC
>JBDTMQ010000208.1:0-4555 GCA_039934155.1 Acidobacteriota bacterium
GGCTTCAATTATATCGATCGAGGGACCGGTTCGGGTACATTTCGGTTCCGCAAAAGCGATGTTCCGATCACATGGAAGATCGAGGCAACTGAAGAAAAGTAACATAGATCCACGAATCGTAGACAAAATTAGCGGCAACGCAGACGTACGTTGTCAACGGGACGGTTCCGATCCAAATTCGATCTCTGCCTCAAGTGGAAAGTGGTCAGAGGCTTCGTTGATCATGCCGGAATCGCGGAAGACGCTACAGAAACGGATCGCCGCCGAATATTTTTCCGGTACAAAAATAAAGTCGAGGCGAACGTGCGGATCCCATGTCGGGAACGTGAAACCGGGATCTGTGTGAAGATTTCGGAAGCCATCAACGTAGCCGTTTTCCAAAACTGTGCGAATGGTTTTGTATCGAACGCGGCCGCCGGTTGCCCAGGCAGTAAAACGAAGCCTCGGAGGCAGTTTGCTCAATTCTAAAAGTTCGCCCGGAGCTAACGTATTAAAGTCACCTACCAGCAGATGCGGACGAATTTCACGCTGATCTATTGAATCGAGGATCGATCGCAATTCACGCAGCCGTACGCGCTCTGTCAGGTTGGAATGGGTGGCGGTCAAGTGGATCCCAAAGATCGATAATTCCGTGCCGTCGGGACGGATCTCGAGAAACGCACGTCTTACTGATCGCGGTTTTTGCCAACGATAGTCAGCGATCGAGATCCTGCTCATGAATCCGAGAGAAACCCCGTCAGCCGCGTCCCAGTTTTCCATATCGCAAAGGCCCGCAACGGTTTCTACTACGCTGCGATAGGTCGCTTCCTGCAGAACTACGATGTCGGGATCGGCGGCCATAATAACCGCCGCGATCTGTTTCTCTCTATCCCGTCCGCCCCTGCGAATATTGTAACTTAGCAATCTCATCCGCCGACCGTGCCAAAAAGAGTAAGGTAGGGCTGGCCGAGTACATCACCGCGAAGATACATAAAAAGATCGCGTGAGGCCTGGATATTCACCGGACGGTCAACCATAGCAATGAGCGATTCACGAAGCGGCTCGAGGTCGGGCGCGATACCGGGATGATCTTCGCCCATCGGTTTGGTGTGTATTCCGGGGACGTATGAGCCGGTGATGACCGAGTAGCATTCGAAAATCTCATCGCCGACAAGAGTAAGGTCGAGATCGCTCGTTCCCGGCCCATCTGCGTCAAATGGAGCACCATCTTCGTAACGTTCACCGGTGATCGAACTTCCTCGTAGAACGGCCGTCGTATCAGGGGGAACCGACGCGCGGATCAGGTCGCAGAACTCGTCAAACAGCTCTCTGCTGCCGTTAAACGCTAGCTCGATCACCCGCGTGCGCATTTCGTCTTGTTCGATTTCGCTTTGATCTGTGTCGGCGTCGGCCATCAGTTGTTTCCTTTCAGACAAATAAGTTTAAGCCTATCCCACCTCTCGGATATATCCCAAGGTTTTATCGATCTCTTCAGGAGAGTTCAAAAGACTTGGAGCCAGCCGGACGTAGGAAGGGGCATAAGGTGACTGTGAGGCGATCACTTTTTTTGTTAACAGTCGGCTAACCACGGCCCCCGGCCGCATGCCTTTGACGTCAAAGCAGATTAGACCCGCTGAGAGATCGCTTCCACGAGGTGTGTAAAGATCAATGTGAGGCATCTTCTTAAGGCCTTCTTTCGCCTGATCGTTCAGGGCGTGAATGCGTTCGGCAACTCTGGCACGGCCCATAGCCTTGTGAAAATCGAACGCTGCCGGCAGTGCCCAACGATGTTCGAACGAATGAAATCCTCCGGGAGTCATCCAGTTGGCCTGCATTCCCTTTAGTTCTGAGCCCGACATCCAGGCAAAGTAAGGTCCGCCCGCAAACGACGGGATAACTGGACGCATCATCTTCCAGGTTTCGGCTTGTGCCCAAATAAAGCCCGTTCCCCGCGGTCCGAAGACCCATTTATGCGTTCCGGCGGCAAAAAAGTCGGCACCTACCTTCGCGATCTCTACGTCTTCGACGCCGATGCCGTGAACACCGTCGACGACCAGAATTACACGGTCATCCAACGCTCGATCTTTATTGACGTGAGCAATGGCGTCGGCGATACCCCTGATCGGAAGTTTGAGACCAGTGCTGGAATGGACCCAGGTCACGCCGACGACGCGGGTCTTGGGCGTGATCGACCCTCGAATTCGTGCGATGATCTCGCCTTGTGTGATCGATGCAAAATTGTCGAATAATCGCAACTTTTTTACGACCGCTCCTGAACGCAACGCTGATAGGCGTATCGATTCATGATGTGAATAATGGTCGTGCTCTGTTGTCAGGATCTCTTGTCCCGCACGCAGCGGCAGCCCATGATAGATCAGGGCGAGTCCCATGGTCGTACTGTCAGTAAGTGCGATCTCGTTCGGCACGCCGCCAACATATTCTGCTATCGTCCTTTCAACCTTTGATGAAAGGCCGGTGCCGTCATGTTCGAGAAACAAGAATGGATTGTCGTCCAGTCCGCGTCGGCTTGCTTCGATCGCCTCGCGCACCGGTGCCGGATGAGAGGTCAGAAAAAATGCCGAAAGATGAATGTATTCCGGTGAAACGGCGAATTGGCTGCGCACGCCCTGCCAACTGCTTAGATCCGAACTTATCGGCAGGTGTGCCGCAGTATGGCCATCGCCGGACCTAATCGCCGCTAAGGCTCCGGCAAGGGTCAATCCCGACCCAACAAGAAAACGTCGCCGATCAACAGTCATGGGATCATTCCTCGCAAAAAATGAGATAGAGCTCTTCACTCTATCTCTATTTGTTTTCAGATTCAATTAATTAGTTGCCGCCTTACAAAGCACCGTGACATTTCTTATATTTCTTTCCTGAGCCGCAGTAGCAAGGCTCGTTGGGCTTGATCTTTGGCTGGTCGCGTTTGAAGGGTGTATGTCGCACCTGTTCGGTGTCGCCGGCGACGGTGGCGGTCGCCATCGCGCCGGTAAACGCCATTCCGGCGGCCTGGCGCCGAGCCCTCTGCTGTTCAAGCCGTTCGAGCCGCTCAAGCTCTTCCTGTTCGTCGCGTTGAACGATCTCAAGGTTAAAAAGCGCCTTTGTCGTATTGGTATCGATGCGGTCGAGCATGTCCTGAAACATATCGAACGACTGCTTTTTGTATTCGACGAGCGGATCTTTCTGGCCGTAGCCTACCAGTCCGATCCCTTGTTTTACATGATCGATCGACAATAGGTGATCTTTCCACTGCGAATCAATGATGTTCAGCATTATGTATCGCTCATAGGCCCGCAGTGACTCTTCGCCGGCAAGCTTTTCTTTTTCGGCATAAATGGCTGAGGCTTTCTTCCAGATAGCATCGGCGATCTCATCAGGATTCATTTTCCGGAAATCGACTCCCGCATCACGCGCCGGATCGATCGCATAAATACTTTCGATCTCGGCGGCGTATGTATCAACGTCCCATTTATCGGAGTCCACCTCCGAGCTCAGAAAACTGTGTGTCAGATCGTCAAGCAGATCCTTTGCGACACCATTATCACCCAACAGGTATTCGCGATGTTCAGGTTCGAACATTAACTGACGGCGGAGGCCGTAGATGGTCTCGCGTTGTTTGTTCATCACATCGTCATATTTGAGGACGTGTTTCCGCGTTTCAAAGTTGCGTGCCTCGACGGCCTTTTGCGCCCTTTCGATCTGTTTTGAAACGGTCCGGGATTCAATAGCAACACCCTTTTCCATTCCAAGCCATTCCATCATCGAGCGAACCTTATCACCAGCGAAGATACGCATCAGGTCGTCCTCAAGCGAGAGAACGAACCGTGACGATCCGGGATCGCCTTGACGGCCCGAACGTCCGCGAAGCTGATTGTCGATACGGCGCGATTCGTGGCGCTCTGTGCCCAGGATATGCAGGCCGCCGACCGATACAACCTCGTTATGCTCGTCAGCCACGACGCGCTTTGCCTTCTGAAGCTCTTCCTCGAATTGCTCTGGCGAAGCCTCGTCGGGGTTGATCTCCATCCGCCTGAGATAATCGGCAGCAAGCGTTTCAGGATTGCCGCCGAGCAAAATGTCGGTACCGCGGCCGGCCATGTTTGTCGCGATCGTAACTGCGCCCTTGCGGCCGGCTTGCGCAATGATCTCGGCCTCGCGCTCGTGATATTTCGCGTTCAGAACATTGTGTTTGATGCCGGCCTCTTTAAGCCGCTCAGCGATCAGCTCAGAATTCTCGACCGATACCGTACCGACCAGCACCGGCTGGCCGCGTTCGTGAAACTCTTTTATCTCTTCGACAACGGCCTCCCATTTTTCAGGTAGGGTCCGGTAGATGACATCCGAGTTGTCCTTACGAATCATCGACCTGTTGGTCGGGATCACGACAACATCGATGTTATATGTTGTTCCAAATTCTTCAGCTTCCGTTTCGGCCGTACCGGTCATGCCCGAAAGCTTTTCGTACATTCTGAAATAGTTCTGAAGCGTGATCGTGGCCAGCGTTTGGTTCTCCTTCTCGATCTTAACGCCCTCTTTAGCCTCGACCGCCTGATGCAGCCCGTCAGACCAGCGGCGT
>JBDTMQ010000209.1:0-5889 GCA_039934155.1 Acidobacteriota bacterium
ACAGATATCGGGGCCGACATTTATCATTCTATCTAATTAGACCCGAGGCAGTTATTAATTCTTATTCACCGTTCAATCGTCGATAGAGTTTTTCGACATCATCGAGCATTCGACCGAGTGAGAACCGGTCGACCGCCTTTTTCTCAAGCTCCAAAGCCATCGCGGCCGCTAATTCCGGGTCGTCATGAACTGCTTTGATCCCTTGCGCCATCAAAACGGGATCTTGTATCGGTACAAGGCCATAGGTGCGGCCTAAAAGCGCTCTTGCGCCGTCTGTTTGGGTCGCAACGATCGGAGTTGCATGCGTCATTGCCTCAAGTATCGCTAAACCGAAACTTTCGGAGTGTGAGGGAGAAACAAAGACGTCGATCGCGGAAAAGAATGCCGACGGGTCCTCTATCCAATCGAGCCATAAAAACCTTGTCTCTAACTCAAAGACCTTAACAAGCCGTCTTAATTCCCGGCGAAACGACCGGTCGAGCGAATTATCTTTTCCGGCGATCACGAAATATGCTTCAGGAATTGATTTCGCGACTTCGGCAGCTGCCAGTATCAGGTCACGCTGGCCCTTCATCTCTTTGAGTTCGCCGAGAGTGCCGATCACGAACGCATCCTTAGGGATCGAATGAAATTCCTGAAACTCATTTTTCGCCGAAGTTCTTTGCTCGGGCGATTGACGATCGGTAATTACGCCGTTGGGCACAACAACGATCTTCGTAGTCGGAAAAACCTTTTTCAAATTGTCGGCGACAGCATCTGAAACTGCTATGGCAGCCGAAACATTTTTCAACGCAAACCTGTTAAAAGGCTTTAGCGGAAACATCACATGACGCGTCAGAACAAATTTTGGCCCGGTCGTCCCGAGACAGGCAATGCTTGCCGGAATATAGTCTCGCGCAACGTGCGCGTGCAGAATGCTGACCTTTTTATCGCGGGCAAATTCTGCGATCCGCATCGCACTCAGTACGCCGAAGGAAGTCCGGATCGAAACCTGTAAAATGTTTTCCGGCGGCAGGAAATCGAGCCGGTGCTGCCACTCATTTGTCGGGCGTAGAGCGACGAATACATCATGGCCGCGTTCCGCAAGTCCGCGGCAAAGATCGACGAGGTGCCTCTCGCCGCCGCCGAAGCTGCGAGCCGATGAGATATGCATGATCCGCATGGCGACTAAATTGTCGATTTTTTGGCGACCCGCCGTCAATACCTAATTCGACTCTTTGAACATACCGCTCAAACATTTACGCTGGACCAGTCAATAGCTGAGTACTTCGACCTTTTTCAGTTTTCCCTTCGACATTCGTATCACCCAAACGGTCCCATATTCACTTTCGTCAAGGAGTTTAAAGATCTCTTTATTTATCAATAGGTTAGCCAACAGAGGGATCGTATTGCTATGACCGCTGATCACATACCGCTTGATACTGCTTTTCATGATCTCATCGACAATCCTCTTTTGATCTTTCGGGTCATAGGTTTTTATATCTAGGTTTCGATTTGCGGCAAGTTTTTCCACGGTCGACCGCGTTCTTTTATAATCCGAGGAGTAGATCGCACCCGGCCTGAATTTCTTTGCAAGCTTATAAAACCTATCGGCACGCGCCTTTCCCTCTGCCGATAGTTCGGGATCATTCTTATTTGCGGTCTCGGACGTGTCTTTCTCGGCATGACGGACGAGAATGATCGTCTTTTTTTGGCCAAGAACGGCTACGCCGAACGAAGTCAGGATCAACGAAGATATTATAATCAACAAGATTCTTTTCATTGTTTTTCGACCCTGGGCAAACTGAAGGCGTCCGGGCGTCTTTTATTAATACTATTTTCGGAATATGATTCACAAACAGCAAAACTCTTCTCTTCATCGGTTGACTATGCCGGTGGATCAGGATGCCAAGTGACAGATGACCTGCCCCCATTTTTAACAGAACCACCGGCGTCAATTCGGACTCTTCGGCAATTGATTTCTGATGCTGGATTTAGTGAAGCCAATTGCCTCGAGCAACTCGGCGTTCCTGCATTTCCAAGCGGCTCTAAAACGCATGGCCCCGGCGCGGATCTATCGCAGCGGCTCGATGGCGGAACGCCGCTCGAAACTCTTATCCGCCTATTTGTTTTTGGCCACCCGGTGCCTGACGATGGACTTGTCTCACATCCTTCGACGGCACGGACCGTCGAAAAGCTGACAAGGTTTGGGCTGGCATCAAAACGTGACGGCGTAATTACCCCGCTCTACAGTCTGATTCCGGTCGGTCAAAACATTTTTGTGGCCGATCGGCAGGGCACGGCCGGACAAGATGTTGATCGGGTGATGGCGCCCGCGCCCAGTTCCCGGGCGCTTCACTCAATGGCGATCCGACGGGCGGTCGATCATACTTTGGATCTGGGCTCAGGCTGTGGTATTCAGGCAGTGGCGGCGGCAGCTTCAAGTCGGCAAGTAATGGGTGTCGACGTAAATCCGCGAGCGGTGGAATTCGGTCGTTTTAACGCAGTCTTAAATGATGTCTCGAACGTCGATTTTGCGGTCGCCGATCTCTTCCAGCCGGGCAACGGACACGGTTACGATCACATTCTCTGCAACCCGCCGTTTTTGATCGGTCCTCGGATGCTTTTTGTGCACTCGTCAAATGATCTGCCCGCCGACAAATTTTGCCGCGAGATCGTTAGTAAGACACCTGAAAAGATCAATGAAGGCGGATTTTTTCAGATCGTCTGCAACTGGGCACAGTCGCCGACTGAAACGTCGCGCGAACACATTGAAAAATGGTTCGACGGATCGGGATGCGATGTTTGGGTATTGCATTCTCACACGGAGAACGCTCACGAATACGCGCGATCGCGAGCGAATGAATTGGCGAAAGATATCTCGGCCTCAGAGGAACTTTACGACGACTGGATCCATTACCTTGATAAAGAGAATATTGCCGCCGTCAATTACGGCGTGATCACGATGCGCCGGCGTTCGAAAGTTGGCAACTGGTTCAGATATGATGAAGTGCCAGGCGTGCGTGGGATGTGTGGACGATCGATCGAGTTGGGCTTTTCGCTGCATGATTTTCTCGACTCCCATTCCAGCGATGACTTGCTGCTCGATTCGACCCTTAAGTCTTCGCCTTTTCTTGAGCTGATTCAAAACAATAATGCAACGTCCAAAAAAGGTGCCAGGATCGCCCGACTTGGCGAAGGGCTGACTTTCAGTGCCGAATTTGATACTGATGTTGCTGACTTTGTAGGTAAATGCGACGGCACAGAACCGCTAAGGAGCTATCTCAGCCGGGCAGCAGCCATTCGGAAAACGCCAATGGAATATCTGCTGCCCGGATATTTGAGTGTTGTGAGGCATCTCATCGAGCTTGAGTTGCTGCTGCCAGTTGAGGTTCTTTCGATGCTGGACTGAATCTTATATAAACATTTTGCCTGGATTCAGAATGCCCTTCGGATCAAAAACCCTTTTAATGCCCTTCATAATTTCAAGGGTCGGCACATCGACCGCATAATCCAGATATTGGGCCTTTACATATCCGATGCCGTGCTCGCCTGAGATCGTTCCGCCGAGCTCGACCGAAAGTCGAAATGTCTCGGCGACGCATTTACGTGCACGCTCGATCGCGCCTTTATCTTCGCGGTCAACAACAAAATTGACGTGAATGTTGCCGTCGCCCGCATGTCCGAAATTCGCCACGAACGTGTCGTTGGACTTTCCTATCTGTTCGATCCGGGCTACCAGCTCGGAAACTTTCGACCGGGGAACGACAACATCCTCGTTGATCTTCAATGTGCCGTATTTCATCAGGCTCGGGCTGATCGCCCGGCGAACGTCCCACAATTTTTCTTCTTCGACTTTGGATCGTGCCCTGATAACGTCAAACCCGCCGTTTTTCCCGATTATCCTCTCGACAAGCTTCGCGTTTTTTTCAACCTCTTCATTCGAGCCGTCGACCGCGACCAGCAAAATGGCTTCGGCCTCTCGTGACAGGCCGAATGCGAACTGTTCCTCGACGGCCGTCACGCAAAACTTATCGATCACTTCCATCGCCATCGGAAGCAATCCCTCAGGTGTAAATTTTGTGAGGACCTTGCAGGCAGCCTCCATCGAATGAAAGTTTGCACGCACCGTTGAGGTTGCTTCGGGCATTGGTAAAAGCTTCAGCGTAGCTTCGGTGATAATCCCGAGCATCCCTTCACTTCCGCACATCAGCCCCGTCAGGTCAAAACCGACGACATTTTTGACCGTTTTTCCGCCGGTGCGGATCACTTCGCCCGTCGCCGTAACAACCTCGAGACCGAGCACATGATGTTTGGTCACACCGTATTTCGGTGTTCGCATTCCGCCTGCGTTCTCAGCAATGTTGCCCCCGATGAACGAATCTTTATAACTTGCGGGATCTGGTGCGAAAAGCAACCCTTTCGCTGATACAGCCTGCTGCAGTTCATAGGTCGTCAATCCCGGCTGGCAAACTACATAGAGATCGTCGACACTGATCTCGATGATCGTTTTCATACGGTCTGTACCGACCACGATACCGCCATCGATGGGCACGGCGCCGCCCGTATATCCGACACCGCCGCCTCGGGCCGTGACGGGAAAAACGAATTCGTTCGCCAGCTTTAATATCCCGACCATTTGGGCCGTCGATTCGGGAAACACGACAGCCTCAGGCGGGAATTTTTCCTTCACCGCATCCGCGCCGTACGGCTCGACCTTAACCGGGTCGATAACTACATTTTCTTCCCCGACGACCGCACGGAGCCTTTCAAGAACCTCCGGCTTCGACGCGTTCGTCGATGCACGGCCTCTGGATGTGAAATGGATCGATTCGAACATATTGTTATGCCAAATTTACCAAATCCGCCGCATTTCTGCTAAACTCTCGAAAATCAATTTTTAGAAGTAGATCCCGTCTTAAAAGGTGTTTTCGCACAATGGCAGAACAAAATAAAGACCAGCTTCCGCCCGACGAGTACGAACGCGAGTTGGCTACAGACCTCGACGACGATACTCCTGACAGCCCCAAGGGCATGGCGCTGCATACTAAGATACTACTCGGACTTCTGGCGGGTGTGCTTGGCGGATTGGCCGTCAATTGGACCATGGGCGGCTCTGATCCGAAAGTCGTTTGGCTAGTGCAAAATATTACTCAGCCTATCGGCACGGTCTTTTTAAATCTGCTGTTGATGATCGTCGTCCCATTGGTTTTTGCGTCACTCGTTGTCGGAGTGGCCGGCATCGGCGATATAAGAAAGCTGGGGCGGATCGGCCTCAAGTCTTTTGCCTACTGTCTGATAATATCTGCCATCTCGGTGGTGATCGGCCTCACTCTGGCGAATACTATTAAGCCGGGAACCAGGATCCCGCCGGAGATCGCCGCTCAATTAAAGGAAAAATTCAATGGCGGCGCTGTTTCGGCGGCCGATGCGCAAAAAAAGGCTTCCGAAGTGGCCCGCGCCGATTCGCCATTGATGCAGGCCGTAAAAACGATCGTTCCCAGCAATGTTTTTAATTCTGTTTCAGGCACAAGCCCGAACATGCTGCACATCATGTTCTTTGCGTTGATCGTGGGGATCGCGATTACACTTTTGCCGGCGACGGTCTCATCACCGTTTGTTGCCGTTATGGAATCGGTGTTCGCGATCACATCAAAGATCATCGATATCATCATGAAATTTGCCCCTTACGCGGTGGCCTGTCTGCTGTTTAATAACATTGCGCAATTTGGCCTCGACCTTCTAGCTTCGCTGCTCTGGTTCGTTGTTACCGTACTTCTTGGGCTGTCAATTCATTTCTTTGGTGTTTATTCATTATCGGTCTGGTTTCTCTCGAAATTGAACCCGATCGATTTTTTCAGGCGGATACAAACGGTCATAGTCACAGCTTTTTCGACCTCGTCGTCAAAC
>JBDTMQ010000210.1:0-2019 GCA_039934155.1 Acidobacteriota bacterium
TAATGCTTTGCCGTGTCGTATCTAGTCTGGGCATCGGCGGCGAATGGGCCGCCGGCGCATCGATGGTCGCTGAGGCCGTTCCCGAAAACCGCCGCGTCGAGGCCGGCGCGCTGCTTTACACCTCGGCGCCGATGGGATTATTCCTGGCAACGTTCGTTACGTTTCAGATCACGGGTGTTTATTTTAACGATCCGGCGGTCTCTTGGCGGTACGTATTTCTTTTCGGTTTGGTGCCGGCGGCCGCGGCGTTTACCGTCAGGCTTTTCATAAAAGAGCCCGAGCGTTGGAAAAGCAAAGGCCCTTCGGATATAGCAAAAATTTCCGAGCTTTTCCGGCCGAAATATCTCCGGTTGACCATCAGCGGATTTGTTATGGCGGTCACCGCTCTTATTACCTGGTGGAGTTGCAATGCGTTTATTCCGGTCGTCGCGAAGGGACTGGCTCAAAAGGCAGCCCTCTCTTTGCCCTCGATGGACGCGTCGTCACTTGAACTGATGGGCCAGCAGTGGATAAAAACGGCTACTAATAGTTTTAATTTGGGCGGGCTGATCGGCACACTGCTGACGATACCGGCTGCAAAATTATTCGGCCGGCGGATGATGTTTGTAGTCTATTACGTGCTGGCGGCCGCGTCAGTGCTGACGGCATTCGGCCTGGACCTCGATCCAGAGACGCGCCTTTATTTTTATTTTCCGATCGGACTGACAGTCTTTGGCGTTTTCGGCAGCTTTACCTATTATTTGCCCGAGCTTTTCCCCACTCGGCTGAGAGGCACAGGCGCAGGATTTACATACAATATCGGACGGCTGATCGCGGCCATTGGACCGTTTCTCGTCGGAAGTATTGCCGCCCGCGGATCGAATGCACTCGATTCGGCCCTCGGCGTGCTTTTTTGGGTCGGATTTGTACCGCTGATCGGGCTCGCCCTTATGCCGCTCGTGATCGAAACAAAAGGCAGACCCCTGGAAGACTGATGTTTAAGATTTGATCGGCCCGATTTTTTCCTCAAGCCAATTCGTAAGGTCGTCGACCGTCTCGATATGTACGGGCTTGCCGCGCCATGCCTTGATGGCAAATATGATCAGCATGATCGTCGTAACGGCCGTAAAGATGCCGTAGCCGACCTCGGCGATGCCGGTCCCGAAACTCAATATTTTGAGGATGCTGGTGACGATCAAAATTCCGACGTGCGCCGCGAGGCCCTGTGAGGCGTGAAACCGCACCTTATTCTCGGACTTGGGCATGATCAAAAGCAGGATCAGGCCGGCCACGAGTCCGATCGAGAACGGCAGATACGGCAAGCCGATAAGCCATTTTTCAGGCAGTCCGACTTTTGGGACACTGCGGCTTGAAGCAGTATTCATGCCCCCAAAATCAGGGCCCTGGTAGAGCGGCATCGCTCCGTGGCCGGAATTTTGCCAATAAGCATTAAAATCAGCATCGGCAAACCGACGCGTCTCTTCCTCGGTGACGCTCGACGGCCTGTCAGGAAATTCAGCGGTCGAGAACGGTGATTGCGGTGCCGTATATTGACCGGCCGGCCCCGTTTCTGCAACGGCAGCCCGGGCCTTTTCCGGAAATTGCGGATCAAGTGGATTTGTATCGAATTTTTTCGACATTACAAGGTTATTTTACGATATCCCGACGAATTTGTTCGATAATTCTGGGAAGTGATCCGGCGCACGTAGTCGATCGGAAATATTCAGCAGCGCTGATAGTCTCTGCGTCCTCCGCGAGCGTTGCGTGAAATTATCTTACGTCCGAGTGCAATGTCCGATCAGCATTTCGCGCAGAGGCCGCAAAGTACGTTGAGAGCGGCCACTATTTAATAACGAAGAGGCACGATAAAATCGCCGAACGCAATTGGCCGATCGTCTCCTCGGCCTACCCTTCAAACGCTTCTCCAGACACTTCTATCCCAAGCTCCCTCAACTGTGCTTCATCCACCTCGCCCGGCGAGTTCATCATCAGGTCCTGAGCGGAAGCTGTCTTGGGAAAAGCCATGACGTCGCGGATATT
>JBDTMQ010000211.1:0-6952 GCA_039934155.1 Acidobacteriota bacterium
GAAACAGAGTGGGCCTATAGAATATCGCCGAGTTGCTTTTTTGACACGCCTTCAAGTAACCCGTGTTCGCTATCGCCTTATCCGCAGTATCCTAATACTGCGCCGGTCGTAGCATCGATTAAAACCACGCTCAACGATACCGGGCAAGTGAGTTTGACGACGTCAAGAAACCCGTCGACGAGCGTCCTTGCCTATGATTCCTACGGGAATCGAACGGATTCCTGGCACTATGACTACGGAAGCGGAACTCCCGGCTCACTACTAAAGAGAATTCACACTGATTTTGTTACGGATGTGGCGTACCTAGGCCGAGCTCTCAGATCGTTGCCTTCAACAACATGGGTATCTTCGGATTCCGCCGGAAGTAGTATAGTTTCGCGCACGAATTTTGAATACGATAATTACGAACCGGATAGTAACCATGAGGAGTTGACATCACGCAGCTCGGTCACGGGGCATGATTCTACAAATTTCGGAACTTTCCTCGCGGCTCGGGGGAACGTAACAGGCATCACGAGCTACACAAATGCAGCGGCGCAGACGGGTGCGATCACTGCATACTCGCAATATGATATTCTCGGAAATGTCGTAAAGACGATCGATGCTCGGGGAAAGGCCACGATCATCAGTTACAGTGACAATTACGGAGCCCCGGACAATGATGCGACTACCACTTCCACTCCTTCGCAGATCTCTGGCCTCAGCACATTTGCGTTTCCTACCAGCACGACCAACCCATTGAGCTGGACGGCTTACGTCCAGTACGATTATTTCACGGGCATGCCTGTTAATACCCAGGACGTTAACGGGATGAAGAGCAAGATGCTCTCGGTTGATGATCCACTTGACCGACCGACGCAAACGGTTGTCGCTCTCACTACTGACAATGAAACACAGACAACGATCGCCTACGATGATGATTCGGATCGTCAGGTTATCGTGACCAGTGACCTGAATACGCTCGGGGATAATCTTCTTAAATCAGTCAGCCTATACGACGGGTTAGGACGGACCAAGGAAACGCGAACCTACGAAGCCGATGGAAACTACCGAGCTGTGCAGACAGAGTTCGATGCGTTTGGGCGGGCTTATAAGACGTCTAACCCCCTTTCGTTCAAGTGATACTAAGTATTGGACCGAGACTACGTTCGATGCGCTGGGCCGGGTTACCCAAACAGAAACATTAGACGACGGAGCAAAGATAAGCATTGCATACAGCGGCAACCGAACGATCGTTTCCGACCAGGCAGGAAACCAGCGAATCAGTTTGACCAATGCTGCAGGCCAGTTAAAGGATATTTGGGAGATCGTGCCGTCGTCGGGTTCCGATACGGTATCGATTACGTTTCCCGGCGACGCTTTTTCGGCGGTCGCTTACGGGTATAAGACAAGTTACAGTTATGACACGCTTGGAAATCTGACGCATGTCGAGCAGGGCGTCCAAGACAGATATTTCACCTATGACAGCCTTTCGAGGCTGCTATTGGCGAACAATCCTGAATCCGGAGAGACCGAGTACGAATATGATTCAAACGGCAACTTAGCCGAAAAAACGGATGCCCGCGGGATTGTGACGTCGTATGCCTACGACGATCTCAACCGCATTACCGAACGAGCCTACGCCGCCCCTAGCCCAACACCACCCAATTATCAGACGACCCCAACCGTCACTTACACATACGATGACCTGACTAATTCAAAAGGCCATCTCATAAAAGTGGAGTCGAGTGTTTCTAAAACCGAATACACTGAGTTCGATATCTTAGGACGTGTTACCCAGAGCAAGCAGACAACCGACGGAGTGGAATACGGCGATGGCGGCACCGACAGCCTGATGAAGTATACCTACAATCTGTCCGGCGCGTTGATCGAACAACAATATCCGAGCGGACGGATAGTTCAAAACACGATCGACGCAGACGGTTCGTTGGAAATGGTGAAAAGCCGGAAGAACTTAAACTCGGGCTACTGGGCCTATGCGAATAACTTTGCTTACAACGCCGCAGGGGCGGTAACCTCGATGCAGCTCGGCAACGGGACATGGGAATCGACAGTGTTCAACTCACGCTTGCAGCCGACCCAGATCGCACTCGGGTCTGTGGCGGATGGTTACGATAAGCTGAAACTTAATTACACCTACGGAGCGACCGCGAACAACGGAAACGTGCTGACGCAGACGATGACGGTGGCGGGTACGGGTGGATTCACGGCGCAGCAAACGTACACGTACGATTCCTTGAACCGGTTGCTCACAGCGGAAGAAATGCCCGAGGGTTGGATGGACTGCACCAGTGACCCGACGAAGTGCTGGAAGCAAACGTTCAAATATGATCGATACGGTAATCGAAACTTCGATGAGACAAATACCGCGTTCTTGGCCTTCTTGAAGGAATGCGGCGGGACGATGTGTTCAGATCTTAAAAAGAAGATGAATCCGGGCGTCGACGCCTCGAATAATCAGTTGAGCGCGTCAGATGGTTATGGATTCGACAATGTCGGTAACACAACCGAAGACGCTCAGGGCAGAACCTTCGTCTACGACGCCGAGAATAAGCAGGTGGAAATACGCGACACCACTGTCACCCCCACCGAGCAGGAGCCGGACCTGAACCTGATCGGGCGGTATTGGTATGACGGGGACGGGAAGCGAGTGAAAAAGTACGTCCCGCCCGTGGACGGGGAGAACCCGGGCGAAATGACCGTGTTCGTCTATGACGCCGCTGGAAAACTTGTAGCTGAATACTCCACGATCGTCGCCGCAACAAATGACGCCAAAATCGCCTACCTGACCAACGATCAACTCGGCTCCCCTCGCATCAACACCGACAAGAACGGCCACATAGTTGCCAGGCACGACTATCATCCGTTCGGGGAGGAAATCGCGACAAGTCAAAGGATCTCCGGCCTCGGCTACGCTGGCGACTCGGTTAGAAAACAGTTCACGGGCTATGAACGGGACGACGAAACGGATCTTGACTTCGCGCAAGCGAGATACTTTGCAAATTACCATGGAAGATTTATCTCTCCTGACCCGCTTATGGCGAGCGGTAGAGCCAGCAATCCTCAAACGTGGAATCGTTATAACTACGCGTTAAACAACCCAATGGTCTTTACAGACCCAACAGGGTTGGATCCATACTGGACGTATAGGGACGTAATTGGCGACGATGGCCAGACGACGAGGACTTTTCGTCGATACGAATCTGCTCAACAGCAAGAGGCCTATGAAGCGGTCCATGGAGGAGGCTTTCAACGGTGGGAGGGCCCGGATTTTTATGTATTCGGCAATGGCACTGGAATATTTTTAGGTGAGGGTGGAAGCGGAAACGGGTTGCTTTTCTCAACGTCTCGTATTTCTCACGAAACTTTGCAAGGTATATTCAGTGCTCAAAACTCCGGGGGGATCTTTAGTGAGGAACAGCAATCAATATTAAGGTCAGTTACCTCAGATGCGATGTCAGCGACTTCCGGATGGAAACTGGCTGAAGCTGTTGCGAGCATCGTTGGCGGGGGTCTCGCAGTTGGCGCAGAATCAGGAACCAGTTCTTTCTTCCGAAATGTTGCATTTGGAACAGAGCGAAACGGCGCCGTTTTCTTCTCTGGTCAGGGTACGGCCTCGGTAGCAAATCAGTTTGCAGTTAGTACGGGACGCCAAACTATCGGAATGACGCCCGGAGGAAGTATTCTGAATTCTGTAACCGGGGCAAATGTTTTTGGCAGACCTGCCTACGAAGTCTTTCCGAGGGCAAGTCAAGGGTTGTGGGGATGGGGGTCAAGACACTTCGCACAAGGCGCCTCAGGAGAGGTTAACTTCTTTGGTCGCGCGGTTAATCCCAACGGAGTTTGGTCAACTATCGAGCGGCCAATTCTTCAACAAAATCCTGATGTGTTCATTCGCTATCCCAGTATAATGAATACGCCCAAGTAAGGAGATAGTATGTTCAGGATTCTAAGATTCATTAAAAATGTTGGTAAATTGAATAAAAGGCTGACTGAGGAAGAGGAACGGCAGATAAAAGAAGGGTATTCAATAAAGACAACTCAAGAAGGTCCGGAACGCTACGTTACGTACTACGAACGTGAACGAAAAGTAACTGTGGGAGTTTCTTATACTTATCTGAATGACGTTGTTCTTTATACAAATTCATTTAGGAAATGGGACGTACCATTAGGTCAGGAACTGACTCCATTCGACTATCAAAAAGTTCTTAACAGATTGATTCGGTATTTTGCCTGTTGGGGGGCCGTAACACTTGACTGCACTGAACCGCAACACATTGAAGACCTAAGAGAGTCACTGATAGAAGCCGAAATACCGTTCGAGGAGTGTGAAGACGGTATTATTAAGTTCAGTTCAAACCCCGAAAAGGAAGAAACTCGTAAAGGCGGCTTCTCCCGAAATACTTCTAACCACTGATAGGGTAAGAAATCGAAAATAGGACTTGACATCCTTTTTCATGGTGCCTTTTTTATACTTTTGCTTATTGATCCCTAAAACCCTATCGAAGAATTGCAAAACAAACTTCTGTTTCGCTTGGGAGGAATTGGAGCTGCCCGAACCGTCTTTGCAGCTGCGACTTCGGGGCGGGTTTGGAACGCGGTCTGTCCGGCTCGCTGCCGCGGAGTTCGGCGTCCGACACTTTCAGCGAGGCCGCAATAGCTCTGCTAATAAGCTCTTTGTCAGGGGCACGAACCTTAGGCGACAAGACCGTGTTCGCGAAAGAAGTCCTGTTCCCGTTCGGTTGATTCAGGCAGTTCTCATAAACGGTTCTCTTAAACTCTCTTAACGGGCTCTGTAGGCGTCAGATCGTCGCTCGACGCCGGTTTTCGCCGGGCAGGTGTCGACGGTCGCGTTGGGGCCTTTCTCTTTTCGGGTTTCTTATCCTGCAGCTTGCCGGCAGGCGATGCCGGCGTTTCGGTCGGATCAATCTCGTCGATCATACGATTTCCTCCCAAAAGATCAGCTAGTGTAACTACTGGCGGCCGATAGTTGTCGGACCACATTCTCGATCTCGATCTCCTTCGGCGGCCGCGGGTCAAAGTCGCGCGGCGATCCACCGGAGCCTCCGCTGTCGGCAAAGGTCACGGCTAGGACGTTCGATACCGACCCGAAGTCTCTTCCATTCGACGAATGCGATACCCTGACATACCGCGTCAGATTTGAGGTCCCTGAGGCCCGCCTTGCTAGGAACGAAGTTGGCAGCACGGAGGATGGTGCCGCACCACCTCTGAAAAGGAACATTAGCGTTACTGCCGAATATCGTTTTTGCAGCGAATAGGTCGTTAGTACGTGTGTGACTGATTAAGAATTTGTAACCCCTGATCATAAGGCGAGGGCGATTGTACAATCATTTTGCATGATGGCAGGTGACCATTGGGGATGACCTCGAACAAAATCTGCTTTATCCATGCGGAAACCGTTCGAACCGTATCCCCCTTTGCCCTACCACTGGAGAAGGCTGGACGCTCCGCTAGGAGTTCGAAAGGGTAAGAGAGCTTAACTAAGACACATTTTCCCTTCGTGGACAGGTTCGAGGTCATCCCCGGTGGTATCTGGATAAGTAAAAAAGGATCCTGAATCAGCATCTACCTAGTAGTTAGGTAGGGTCTCAACGGCATCGCTAAATTGCGGCTTATCTGAATGCAAAGATCGTGGAAAAGGAAGACCCCGCACGGTTTACAATTTAGGAGCGCCACATATTTCCTTTATGCCCCTTCTACCAGAACCTCGCCGTAGATAAGCCGCTCGAAACTAACACTAGTATTCCGAATCTAGGAGAAGTGGGGTTCAATGACAAATTATCGTCTTTCAAAGTTAATGGAAGACCTGGTGAGTATCTTGTAAAGTTCTTTAAAGATTACGGCTACCAGGTACCACTATTCTCTTCAATCACCAGCGAATATAACTAATCTTAATGCAAACGACAACAACGTCGGCCAAGGATTCAGAAACGGTGACACCGTATCATCAGTTAGAATAAGTCGACTAGCTATGAATTGAAGAAAAAGTTCTGAAAGCTTATCTCAAATCTCCCGTAATTTGGTGTCAAGAACATTAGTTTTTTGACAGCCCGATTTGAGAGAGGGACAATACAGAAAATTGGGCTTTTCAGAAAGATACAAACCGAGGAGTTTTCTGACACCTGGACATACCGAAAGTTCACGCCTATTAAAGCAAGTTTTTTTGGATAGTAACTTACGTTCGAAATCGGTGGGCGATATTGCCCAACTATCCGTGGTACTTCAGAACAATAGGTTTTCCGCTGTAGAGTGGTTTTTCATGCTATTATATATATGCCCTCCGCGAATCTCAGAAATTAAGTTTGACGAGCAAAATGAACATTCAAATGAGAAACCATGAGGTGATTTCAAACGCCTTAGGTTCACGACCCCTGACCACCAAAAAACCCGCGAAAAAATCATATTATCTAGCTCCTCAGCACTTTCGAATTAATTTCAAGAGGGCGAATGCAGCGCAAATGATGATTCCTTTTTTGCTCGAACTATTGGATATACGAGAATCCGTTCGAACGCGAGCAATTTCTGACAGTGTTGTCGAACTCGATAATCTGGCTAGGCAGTTCGATACAGCTATTGATACCACAGGCTTAGGAATTAAGGGTCCGATTTCAGTTGGAGATTTTGAGGGTCTTGAATCGGGAGTTATCGGCTGTCTTGAGGGGCTGTCAAACTATAAAAGTTATAAACAGTTGGTGAAGGAAACAATAGACTGCGTGAACTTAAGCTTTAGGTTCAACACCATCGATAGGTATCGAATTTATGATCTTAATTCACCTAAATCTATTGGTTGTACGACTTATTACCTATTGCCGCTGATAAATGAGCTATTTGCCATAAAAAGAACTGGCTCAAAAGCAGCTAAACTCTTTCTTTTGACAGCGAACTACCTTCAAGTTCTGGACGACTTTGTTGATCTGCCCGCCGACATAAA
>JBDTMQ010000212.1:0-13354 GCA_039934155.1 Acidobacteriota bacterium
CGAACAAGACCCGCCAGCCGCTTTCCCACAACTGCATTATCGATGGCCGCGAGTCGTCTATCATCTCGAATTCGGCATCGCGGTTTCGCGTCGGCTTCTCGCCGTCGGTAGTAAGAAAATCCGTCCAGCGTGAGATCAGATTTCCGCCGATGTGCTTTACGATCACCGCGATCGAGTTCGACTCAGCATCGAGCACGATAAAAAATTGCTCGTCCGAGACCTGCTCCATCGCCTTCTCCGCCATCCCCTTGTAATTGCGGAACGACGCCAGTGCGTCCGAATTATAATTCGAAATCACATCCCTCACAGGTTCTCCAAATGTCGTCGGGTACACGTTAATAGTGCAGCCATTATGAGGCGAAGCTGAGTTGCAGTGCAATCGGCAACACCGGCTGTCTTTTTCTACTTTTCAATAGGAAACGGCTCAAGTTCTGGTGGGAATTTGCTCCATTCGTTGAAGTCTTTGTCGGAAACGTTCGTGTATTGTTTCGTAGAAACACGCCTGATGTTCCAGGCGTATGCGAGATGATGAAGAGCGTGCTCCAGCTGCCCTTGAAATTCTCCCTCACTCGGAGGGTCGCCGTCGCTGATCCGCTTTTCGACCGCCTCGAGCTGTTCCCGAGCTTCCGTCAAATTATAGCCGATGATTTCCCAGTTTAGTTTAGCCATTCTTCATTTGTTTCAGACGCGTCGCCGCTTCGTTCCGCTTCTCGGACACCTGCTCGCCCGACCGCATGTCCTTGATCATGGCCTTCCCTTCTGCGATCTCACTTTCGCCGAGGATGCAGGCGAAGGGAATTTTGATCGCGTCCGCATATTTAAGCTGCTTGCCGAGTTTGTCAGCTTCGGGATAAACGGTCACGCGAAGGCCGGCGGCTCGGAGTTCGGCGGCGAGTTTTAGCGATTCTCCCGCCGTCTCATCACTCCACAACGCGACCATCACGTCCGCCGGCGTCGATCCCGCGATCTCGGGCGGGAACATCCCGCGTTCGTCCATTACAACGAGAATGCGTTCGAGTCCCAGCGAAAACCCGCACGCCGGTATCTGCTCTTTCCCGAACATTCCGATCAGCCCGTCATAGCGGCCGCCGCCTGCCAGGCTGCCGGCGAGGTCGTGAACGGTGATCTCCATGATCGTTCCCGTGTAATAGGAAAGGCCGCGGGCCAGACTCGGATCGATAAAGACGGGGTGTCCGGCTGTGTATTGCAGTATCTTTCCCACGTCGCCGAGCACCTCGGCGCTCACGATATTCAGAAGATTGCCCACGATCGTTCGATTAACGTCTTTGCCTGACTCGGTGATCAGCCGGGTCTGTTCGAAGATATCAAGTATCATTCCGGCCGCCGTCTCGTCGATGCCTCGATCTGCCAGTTCGCGGGCCACGCCGTCGGTGCCGATCTTGTCCAGCTTGTCTATTGCAATTAGCGCGTCGGTTTGCATTTCAATCGGGATCGAAGCGGTGTCAAGAATGTCACGAAGTATCTCTCGATGATTTATGCGAATGATAAAGTCTTCGAATCCCAGCCGACGAAGAATCTCGCTGACAGCCGCGATCAGCTCTGCCTCAACAACCATTGATGACGAGCCGATGGCATCGACGTCGCACTGGTAGAACTCGCGGTAGCGGCCGCGTCCCGGGCGATCAGCGCGCCACACAGGCTGGATCTGGTAGCGTTTGAAGAATTTTGGGAGGTCGTTCTTGTTATTAGCTACCACGCGGGCAAGGGGAACAGTGAGGTCATAGCGTAATGCGAGATCAGTAAACTTTTCGAAATCCCACATCTCGGATGTGATCCCGGATCTGCCCTTATCATCTGAAATGACATTCGAGCGGGCCGTTTTCAGTGCCTCGCCTAATTTCTCGCCGCGTTTGAGGATACGAAAGATGAGCTGGTTGCCTTCCTCGCCGTATTTGCCGGTCAGCGTTTCCAGATTTTCGACAGCGGGCGTCTCAAGCGGCTCAAAGCCGTAGCTTTCGTAGACCTCTTTTATGATCCCGATAACGTATTCGCGTTTGCGTACGTCGGCCGGCAGAAAGTCGCGCATGCCGCGGGCAGGATTTGTGCTCGCCATAGTGTTTTGAGTTTACACGAACGGGTCTTATTTCCCGAAAAACGTGTAGCCGATATATAGAAGGTTGTTGTCGATGCCGGGATTGATCTCGCCGCGATTGCCGTTCGAGACGTGAAAGTATTTGTAGCCGAAGGAAACGGCGCGGCCGTTCCGCGTTTGAATTTCAACACCGGCCCCGATATCAGCCGTAAATGTGAAATGAGTGCCGAGCGGCCCGAGTACCTGTTTGTTGAAATAAAGCATCCCGCCGCTCATGCCGACATACGGCTGCACCTTTTTCGAAGCGCGAAAATTAGCCTGGATCCCGAGCGGCGCGCCGCCAAAGCCAACGGCCGTCGTTCGCGGTGCGGCCGGCTGTCCCGGCGTCTTAAAATCGATCGCGGCTAAAGGCGTGACGTCAGCGGTGTATTTGAGATTAAGCCAGCTTGTATTTCTAAAACGGCGTGAGTAGCGAAGCGAAACGATGCCGAATCTTGCGTCAGGCGTGCGGCCGAATGCTGAGATGACGGTGGTCGAATCAGGCGAATAGCCGCCCCAGACGGACAGTTCGTTTTTCGGCATCTCGTTCCCGGACTGAGCAAAGGCAAACAATGCCGCTGACAGCATCAGTGCCGCGGCGAGGATCATCTTCATATGGGTAAAAGCCGGAACTGTTCAGATCGGACAGAAACGGATTTTACGCCCTGCGCTGCTATTTGTAAAAGCGCGAAAACCCGACATAGAAAACGCTTGCGTTATAACCGGGATTGATCTCGCCGATATTCATATTCGAGATATGAAAATAACGATAGCCAAAGCTTACCGTCTGCCGCCGCCGAAGGCTGTACATCATCCCGCCGCCAAGATCGCCTATAAAATTATAGTTAGGGCTTTGCGGCACCGGGATCGGTTTTCGCGTAAAGATAAATCCGGCACCAGCCTGGGCATAAGGCTTTAGCCGGCGATTTGGCAGAAAGACAAAACGGAGCCCAACCGGTTCGATGCCTAAACCATAGGTCGCCGAACGCTTGGTCGGCCTTTCATCCGGCGTATCCTCGTCGGAAATATATGCCGGATTCTTCACCTCGTTCTTCATCGCAAACGCGGTCGGGATGATCTCAAAATAGTATTCCCAAGTGACGCCTTTCGCGGTGCCGATCACCCGGCCAAACCGAAAGCTGGTCATGGCCAGTTTTCGCCCGTCAGTGTCATATTCTTTGCGACCGCTGAAAAACGTCGGCTCTTTAGCGCCGCGTTCCAGCTTCCAGCCGACCTCTGTTGCCGCATTTTCATTGTCTGCCGGGGCAGCAGAAGTGTTGTCTTCCCCATTCTCAATATCAGGCAATGGTGCCTGGGCCGCCGCGATCGATGTAAAAATAAAAAGACTAAAATAAACCGTGATCAGTAAACAGAATGATCCCCACACCCTTATGATCCCCCTTGACGTCGACGTATATATTTAATGCGCTGCCGTGCTGCGACGCATTCATAAGTATTTTGCGTGCCACGAAGAGGCGGGATCTTACGTAGATGTTAAATATTTTTTGGCGAGCTTTACGTAATTGCGCCATGAATCGTCGAGATGCTGTAGCTCATCGGCGGTCAACAGGCGTTTGACGCGGGCGGGCGCGCCCATAACCAGCGAGCCGGGCGGGATATCAGTGTTGGGCGTGACGAGGCTACCGGCCGCGACCATCGAGTTTTTCCCGATGCGGCAGCCGTCGAGCAAAATTGCTCCGATCCCGATCAGACAGCCGCTCTCGACATAACAGCCGTGAAGCGTTACCCGATGGCCGACCGTTATCTTTTCCTCAAGGATCGTCGGCCTGTCGTTCGAACCGACATGAATTACGGTGCAGTCCTGAATGTTTGTGCGGGCACCGATACGAATGTAATTCACATCACCGCGGATAACACATCCGAACCAGATGCTGGCCTCTTCGCCTATCTCCACATCGCCGATCATCACAGCGTCATCGGCTACGAAAGCTGATTGATGTATTTGGGGATCTTTGCCTTCGAAATTCTTGATCATGATCGTGGTTGCATCTTTCGGAAAGTGAAAAACCGGTTTCCCGCAAAGACGCAAAGCCGGAGCGATGTGAAGCGGTCGGAAAATACAGCCGATTCCCGCAAAGTCGCAAAGTCGCAAAGCGGAAAACAAACAAGGCTGGCCGCTCACCATTGCTCACCGCTCCCAGCTCACTACCCACCGCCCGCGTTTATTTTTTCCTTCGTATCTTGCGGGCAAAGACCGCAATAGCATTCTCGAGCTCCCGGACCCTAAGCAATTTTGCGGCCCCCAAAAAAGTTGCGCCACCCAGCAGGATCGGTAAAAACGCTTCGATCGATTTTCCGGTCATTCCGTGGCCGCCAAACCGCGTATGCAGAGAATGATATGAAAAATAACAAACGATAGTCATTACGGCCGAGGCGCCGGCGATACGTGCGAACGACGAAATGATGCTGCGGGCGTTCATCCGGCCGATACGCTTTCGCATCATAAATGCCAAGGCGAAGAAATTAACCAGTGCAACGCACGATGTGGCGAGAGCGACGCCGACATGGCCGAAACCGTTCGGCGACTCGGGCGTAACGCCGTATCCCGAAAGCAGACCCATCAGCGAGTAGCTTGCCGCCGCATTGACGCCGATCGAGATCAAAGCGATAACCATCGGCGTTTTGGCGTCATTCAAAGCATAGAAAGCCGGTGAGAGTACCTTGATCGCGGCATAGCCGGTCAGCCCGATGGCATACCCGCTCAAGGCGGCGGCCGTCATGGGAACGTCGGATTCACGAAAGGCTCCGCCGTGTGAATAGAGCAGGCGGATGATCGGCTCGCCCAGCACGATCAGGCCGCAGGCAGACGGAAGCGTCATCAAAAAGACAAGGTTTATCGATGACGAAAGCGTATCGCGAAATTCGCTTATTTTGCCTTCGCTTGCCATTCGCGAAAGCACCGGGATCGAGGCCGTGCCGATGGCAACGCCGAACAAACCGATCGGAAACTGCATCAGCCTGAAAGAGTAACTGAGCCATGACACGCCGCCCGCGATCCCGGTCACGAAAAACGTGTTGATCAAAACATTTATCTGCACCGCCGACGTCCCGAGGATGGCGGGCGTCATCAATGCCGTCACGCGTCTGATACCTTCGTCGGCAAAACTCAAAACTGGCGAGAATCTAAAACCCACCTTCAGCAGCGAAGGGACCTGCATCAAAAACTGAGCAGCTCCGCCGATCAGTGTCCCGATGGCCATCCCGATGATCGCCCATTTCGCGGGCATCTCGGGCAATTCGGTCGCGCCGCGGGGCGTCGTCCATCCGCCGCCGCTCAGCCAATATGCCAGAAGCAGCCCGAAAACGATCGAAACAATATTAAAGACCGTTGAGGCCGAAGCGGGAATCCCGAATATCCCCTTTGTATTCAAAACGCCCATCGCCACCGCCGCGAGGGCGACCAGCAAGATGAACGGGAACATTATCTGGGTCAGGACCGTGGCAAGAGCGGCCGCCTCAGGCGGAAAATCCGACGCGATCAGCGAAACGAACCAGCCGGCGCCCAGAATGCCGATAATAGTTATAACGCTCAGCACTACAGCCAGAGCATTCAGCACAAGGCTCGCCAGCCGCCACGCTTCCTGCTCGCTTTTGTTTATTTGATAGTCTGTGAAGACCTTGACGAATGCCGCCGACAACGCGCCTTCGGCAAAGAGATCGCGAAGCACATTAGGAATGCGAAAAGCGACCTGATACGCGTCGTAAAGCACCCCGGCCCCAAAATAGTAAGCAAAGACCTGTTCTCTGACGAGGCCAAGTATACGCGAGAACATTACCGCAATAGAGACGATACCTGCCGAACGCGCGACGCTCGTTTGTTTGGTGACAGGCCGTGCCGTTTCGATCGAATCGGCGGCGTCGACAGGTTCTGCCAGTGTATCTGGGAATTCGGCGGCGGGCGGGGTTATCTCGTTCTCGTTCATGCGGCTGAGCAGTCGATAAAAGTTTGCAACAAAACGCGGCCGTCACCAAATGCAAAACAAAAAAAGGAAACGCATATTGCGTTTCCAATTGTAAATATTATTATTTCGGAGCTTTAGTCGTTTCCAAACGAGGCCTGATCAGGATATGTGAATCTCGACTTCGCCATGCGAACATCGAGCGCGACCGGCGTATAGGAGATCGGTGCCGCACCACCAAACTGTCCCTGGATCAGCGACACATAATTGTTTTGAAAAGCCCTGAAACGGCTTACGCTGCCGCGTTGGTTAAAGATCACGAACAAAAGCTTTCCGTTTCGGGTGTTGATCTCACCAGCCAAAGCACTGACGCCGCCGTCTGTGTTACCGAGCGTTCCGGTCTTGCCGATCACGCTGCCAGACGAAAAATCGGTGTCAAACCGGTTTTCCAGCGTTCCTTTATCCAGCCCGGCAACCGGCATGATATCCGCAAAGCTCATTTTATATCTTGCAAGGTCATTGCGAAAAATTCTCAGCAGCTTCATCATAGCCGAAGGCGTGACGCGGTTGACGCCAAGTCCGCTCGACGTTTGTAGATAGAATTCATTTACCCCGACACCGGTATTTTGCTGCACGATCCGTGCAACGGCGGACGGACCGCCCAACATATCGCCAAGCCGCTCCGCGATAAAATTGTTCGAATAGCACAGCGTCGTCTTTACGATCTCGCGCATCGGCGCCGATTCGTGGGTAAAGAGAAGCTTTGCGTTGCTCGGCATCGGCTGAACATAGGCAGTACCGGTAAACGCAACGCCCGGATTACCGTCGGTTTGCGACAAACGGCCGGCATTTATCAGATAAGTTTCCCAAACCCGTTTTGCGGCGGCGGGGCGCTTAACGGCATCCAAAGACTGAAACAAGGTCTGGCTGGCTCGAGCAGGCGAAAGACCGTAATTCATCGTGAAGTTGTCGGTCACGATCAGGTCGCCATTGACCTTTTTGATCCCCATCCGGTTCATTTCGGCGGCCAGGTCGACGGCGTGTTCATAGCCGAAAACGGGGTCGCGGCCCGAAACGTATAAATTGCCGTAAATTGTGCCGGTCGACTCTTCGTAACTGCCGTCTGTCCAGACGCTGGTCGGGAAACGATATGACGGTCCGAATGTCTTCAGCACGGCGTAGGCCGTCGCGATCTTCACATTTGACGCCGGGTTAAACGCGGTATCTGAACCGCTTTCGACCACAACGCCTCCGTCGAGGGTCTCGACCAGGACACCGGAATAACCCGGGATCACGGTCTCAGCCAGGATCGGATACGACGATCGGGCGGTTGACAGGGCCGGAGCCGAATTCGAGATGACCGGCGTTGAGCTTCCGGTCTTTCTTACCAGCGGCGTCTGGGCCGCCGGTTCTTGTATTTCAATATTTTGCAGCAATGGCCGAACGACGGAAGACGATTTATCATTCTTTTCCGTGATCGACTGGGCGTGTGCAGGGGCAGTTGAGAGCCAAAAGCATAACGCCAACGCCAGCAAGCCTGATATTTTACTTCCTTTGATCATTAAATTCGTTTGTCGTTCCATCTATTTCGGCGGGTGGATCGGCTATCAGAACGCCGGATGGCCTATCCAGTATATCATATCCATCCCAGCGTCGTTCAATATCGATCTTAACGCCGGTCACATAGATATGACGTGCAATACGATGAATTTTGGCGTTGAACGGATGCATTACTTTTTTCCAATTTCTTATGGCACTCATCACAAATGCTTATACGCCGCGACTGTTGCAGAAGTTCTGCTCAAAGGTCGAAAAATATTGACTTCAAACAGGGCGACCAATAAGATCGATAGATCTATCTTGTGAAAAATAAGCCTGCACCTGTAACGATCGACGGAGTGAAAGCCGCATATATGCGGCGAAAACATGAGATCCGCCAGCGTCTGGGGGAATTTGAATCGATAAGATCGCAGGGAAGCGACCACGATCTCTGGGAAGAGATGGTGTTTTGCTTTTTTACGGGCGGCTGCTCGGCCAAAATGGGCTTGCGGTCGATAGAGGCCGTTCGGCCCATTCTTGTCGACGGAACCCAGGATCAGCTCGCCAGAGCCCTGACCGGTGTTCATCGGTATCCCAATGCCCGGGCACGATATATAGCCGAATCTCGCGAATTCTTGCATTCGGCCCACCGTTTTGAGATCCGGTCGGTCCTTGATTCGTTCAATTGCCCGTTAGAACGCCGCGACTGGCTGGTCAGGGAAAAAGGGATAAAAGGTCTCGGATATAAGGAAGCAAGCCACTTTCTGAGAAACATCGGCTTTCGCGGCTATGCGATCCTGGATAAACACGTTCTAAAATGTCTCTGCGAATTAAAAATAATAGCGGAGCCAAAGCCACCAAATACGAGGTCGAGGTATCTAACGATTGAACTACAGTTGCGCGATCTTTCCGAAAAACTTGAGATCGGTTTCGACGAGATGGACCTAGTTCTCTGGTCAATGAAGACCGGCGAGATCCTTAAATAGCCTTGCTGAATTATAGGAGTTGGCAATATGAGACCCGGGTCGTACTTCCTAAATTCCAGGAAATTTCCGTTCCGTATCAGAAATTTCATCTCAGCGGTCTTTGTTTGCCTTGCTATTGGAGCCTCGGCCTTTGGCGCGGGCGATATTCAACAAGCCGACAGCGACGACTTTCGCACATTGCTTAAAAAGGGCGAAAAACTTGCCAGAAAGGGCGACCTGGTCGAAGCCGAAAAACTGCTTAACCGCGCCGTTGCTGCAAATCCATCACATTCGGGAGCCAAGCTAAAGCTCGCCCTGGTTTACTTAAAGATGCGACGTATCCGGGAGGCGTATGACATCAGTTTCGAGATCGCAAAGAATGAACCCGGCAACGCCGAGGCATTCGCGACCTTAGGGGCGACGCTTTTGAGCGCCGGCAAATTTCCCGAGGCGAGAAAGATCTTTTACAACGCGCTTAAGCTTAACCGCAAAGAAAGCCTGGCATGGGCCGGCGTCGGGATGCTCGATTTCTACGAGAATCGAATACAAGACAGTTTGCAGAATTTATGGCAGGCCGTATTCGTCGATCCGAACGAACCGGATTATATGTTCGCCCTCGCCCAGGTTTCGGCGCGTGCCGAACGCTATAAGGATGCCGCCGAAGCCTATAACCGGTTTCTCGCGATCTCGAGCGACACCGACACCGAACGCCGGGCCCGGATCAGGGGTCTGATCAATTTCCTCAAATTTTTAGGTGCGAAACAAACGCTTTACAACACGGCCGGCGCCGACCAGACGACCGTCGACATGAAGCTGACAGGGAACAGGCCGATCATCAGGCTGAGGGTGAACGGGCGCGACGAATATCTTAATTTCGTTCTCGATACCGGTTCCGGCATTTCGGTCATTTCAGACAAAACCGCCAAGCGGCTGGACATAGATCCCATAACCCGCGGCGGATATGCAAAGGGCATTGGCGGCGACGGGCGATTTGAGATCATTTACGGATTTCTCAAGCAGGTCGAGATCGGCAGCGTTAAAGTAAGGAACATTCCGGTCTATATACGCCATTTTCATAATGACGGGATCGAGGTCGATGGATATATCGGGCTTTCGCTCATCTCCAAATTTCTGACAACGATCGATTACGGGACAAAGACCTTTTCGCTTGCCAAGAAAGATACCGCTGTCGAAACCGCTCTTGATGAGGCGGGCATCTCGCTTCCGCTGCGGCTTACGTCCAGCGGATTCTTAAGCGGCGAGGTCCAGCTCCAAGGCGTAGAAGAGCCGTTGAATTTCATTGTCGACACCGGCGCCAGCGTGTCGGTAATATCCGATGACGTCGCCAGCCTGAATGGGGTCAGCCCTTTTCTCACGACAGAAAAAATGCGGGTGATCGGTTCGGCGGGCATAACCGAGGACGTTCAGTCATTCCTGCTTCCCAAGGTCAGTTTTGGCCGCCATTCACGCACAAGCATTACCGCCATTGCACTCAACCTTGATATGATTAACGAGGCGTCGGGCTTCGAGCAGGCAGGCATTCTGGGTGGAAATTTCCTGCGAAATTACCGGATGACCTTTGATTTTAAGAATTCGAAGGTCACGTTCGTGCCGGTAGTATCTGAGACGAAGTAGGCCGGCGGCCCGTCTCAAAAATGAAGCTTCGTCTATATCTGGAAACGTCTGTGATCGGGGCCTACCTCGATAACGGAGATCCGTTTCGCCGGGACCTCACGATACGATGGTTCGAACACGAACTTTCCGAATACGATGCCTGTATATCTGATCTGGTCAAAAGCGAGCTGGAACGGATCGATGAACCGCACCGAACGGGCTATCTAAAAATAATAAAGCCGCTCGATCATCTGGAATTTACCGACGAGGCAGCGATCCTGGCCGAGGGTTATATTTCGCGCGGAATATTTCACCGAAAATTTATGGCCGACGCGTTTCACGTAGCGCTCGCGTCGTTTCACAAGGTCGACTATCTGGTTACCTGGAATTTTGGACATCTGGCAAATGTGCGGAAACAGGCGCGGATCAGGCTTTTCAACACAGCGGCCGGGTTTTTTTCGCCCGCGATTGTGACACCTGAGTTTTTGGTCCATAGTTGACCCGTAGGCCGAGGTGGTCGCTTAACAAATGTATAGACGTCCAAAATTTTTAGAGGTACTTATCGAGATCCGGCAGGAAATGGCACGCGAGGCGGATTATGATGTCGACCTCTTTGCCCAGATCGTGCGCGGTGGCGGCGCTCGTGTGCGTCCGGCGATGCGACATCCGTTGCTTGAAACGGATCTGACGGCCGAAAATAAGTCCGCCGCGAAAGGAAAAAGGCCGACGGAGCGCCGGGCCCGCTGAAAGGCTGACGCAGAATTTACCGCATACCTATCGGCCCGCGTATAATTCAAGAAAGACCCTAAATGATCCGGTATCTGTTATCGAGCCTGCTGATACTTGCCATAATTCTGGTAAGCGGCTGGTTCTTTTTCGGCAATTATTGGGAACACCGTTATGACGAGCTGATAGCCCGACAGGCCCGCGTTTACCGGATCGACGAAAAGCTGATCTCGAGCGTTATCTATGAAGAAACTTATTTCTCGGCATGGAAAATAGGCGAAGCTGATGAGATCGGTTTAATGCAGGTCACGCCGCTCGTCGCACGCGATTGGGCGAGGGAAACGGGATTCAAGGAATTCGAACGGCAGACGTCGGAAAACGTCGTCGAATTCCTTCGTGATCCGGAACGGAATCTCCAGGTCGGATGCTGGTATCTCGAAAAATTAAGAGAGCGTTATCGTGGGCGCCAGGCAGAAACGGCCATGACGCTGGCGGCATATAATGCTGGTGCAAGCCGCGTCGAGGAATGGACGGGAGGGACCGATCCGACAACTTTAACAGAGCCCGATTTCATCGCGCGGATCGGTATTCCGTCGACCCGCCTTTACGTTTCCTCTATTCTTCAGCGTTATCGCCATGAGCAGGCCGGTAACTGACGATGCAGATCCTCGCCGCAAAATATCTGATCCCCGTCGCATCAGATCCGATGACCAATGGCGCGATCGTGATCGACGACAGTCGGATAATCGACATCGGCACCCGTCAAAAGATCACATCAACCTATCCGGACGTATCGGTCGACGATCACGGAGAAGCGGCGATCCTTCCCGGATTTGTAAATTGTCATTCGCATTTAGAGGTCACGGCACTGCGCGGCGCGTTGGACACTGTGGAAAATAATTTCAGTGAATGGCTTCTAAAGTTAACGGCCATGCGGGCTTCGATGTCCCCGGAGGACGTCGAAGTATCGGCCATGGCGGGCGTGGCCGAGGGTCTGCGGGCAGGGATCACATGTTTTGGCGATATTGGCCGTTTCGGCCGTGCGGGATCCGAAGCAATGCGAAAGGCGGGCGTTCGCGGCGTTTTATTTCAGGAGACCGAATTCTCGGCAGACGCGCGTTCCGCGGACGTCGATCTTGAGAAACTTTTAGAGAAATACTATTTGCTCAAACAAGACGCGAGCGGCCTGGTCGAGATCGGCATTTCTCCGCACTCGCCTTATACGGTCAGCGGCCGCCTGCTTGAAAAGCTCGGCAGAATTGCAGTCGATGAATTCGTAAAGCTGTCGATCCATACGGCCGAATCGCGTGACGAAGAAGAGCTGTTACAAAAGGGGACAGGATTTTTCAGATCGATATATGAAAAATATTCGGTCGAATGGACAAGCCCTTTGATGTCCTCGGTCGAATACCTATATAAGACGGGTGTTCTGAGATCGCGTCCCCAGCTTGTGCATTGTGTAACGGTCTCAGACGACGACCTGGGAATGATAGCCGAGTCGGGTTCGACGGTGGCGCACTGTCCTAAATCCAACGCTAAGTTGGGCCACGGATCGGCGCCGTTCGAAAAAATGCTGGATCACGGGATTAGTGTGGGGTTTGGCAGCGATTCTGTTGTGAGCAACAATAACTGTGATCTGATCGAAGAGGCTCGCTTCGGCGCCCTGACGGCACGAGGCCGTTCAGGTTCAGCAAGGTTCCTTTCGGCAGCCGAAATAATTGAAACGGTGACCCTCGGCGGCGCAAAGACGCTGGGACTCGACGACCGGATCGGTTCACTTGAGAAAGGCAAACAGGCTGACCTTGCGGTCGTTTCACTGACCGGAATCAGTCAACAGCCGATATCGGACGTTCTGTCAGCGATCCTTTTTTCGTCAAGCGGCCGCGACGTCATCGCCACATATATCGCGGGCAAAGCTGTCTTTTCGAACGGCGAATTATCAACGCTTGACGAAAACGAGCTCATTTCGAGGCTGCAAAAGATCGCCGAAAGCTTGTGATACGCGAGGCGGCCTAGTGGCCGTCAGCGGACCCACCGGCTGCCGTTTCCAGCGCCTTTAGCAGCTCGGCCGGCGTCCAGTCATTCCCCGAGAATATCTTTACTACTTTGCCATCAGGCGCGATCACTGCCGTTCTAAGTGAATGTGCGAACTGGGTCCTGTCATTCGGGTCGACCTCGTACCGAAGCCAAAAAAAATCCGCGACCGCCCTCACTTCTTTATCGCTTCCGACCGCTAGCTGCCAAACAGTAAAATCAGGCTTTGCATCCTTGCCCAGGTAACCCAGACCGTACGATCTGAGTTTTGCCGGCGTGTCTCGTTCAGGATCGAACGAGATGCTTAACAAGCGGAGCCTGTCTTTACGATCGGGGTCATTTTGGATCTGGTGCGCGAGATCGCTGAAATTTGTCGACATTCGAATGCAGTAATCGGGCAGGGGGCACTCAGAATAAATAAAGGTCAGCGCTAATGCTTTACCGCGAAAATCGTTTAACGAGAT
>JBDTMQ010000213.1:0-2380 GCA_039934155.1 Acidobacteriota bacterium
AAGTGCCGCACCAAGATAATCTACACTCGGTTTGCTGTCCAACTTGGGTTCTTTCAGAGTCAGGCCGATTATCAAAGCCGCAGCGACGCCGACTGGAAGGTTCAAAAAGAATACCCACCGCCATGAGATCTGATCGGTAATAAACCCGCCGATCACAGGGCCGATAACGCTTGAAAGTCCCCAGACACCGCTGAAATATGCCTGCATCTTGGCTCTCTCGGCGACCGTATATATATCGCCGATGATCGTCATTCCAAGAGGCACCAGCGCACCAGCCCCAAGTCCCTGAATGGCCCGGAAGAGGATCAGCTGGGCCATCGAACCCGAGAATCCCGACAACAGCGTACCGAGCAGAAAGACCCCGATACCGATCTGATATAAAAGGCGCCGTCCGTAAAGATCTGAAAGCTTGCCCCAGACCGGCACCGTCACGGTCGAAGTGACCAGATACGCCGAAAACACCCAGCTGTAATGATCGAGGCCGCCTAACGACGCAATCACAGTCGGCATGGCCGTTCCGACGACTGTGGCCTCGAGAGCGGCAATGAACATACCGGTAAGCACACCGATCGTCACAGCCCATCTTCGACGCGGCGACATTTCGAGCAGCGGTTTGGCGGTCATTCCGGGGATTGAGCTTTTCAGCGGGTCGTTATTCGCCATCTTGTTTTCTTTCGGCCGCCATCCAGGCCCGGTCTTCTTCACCGATCTCCGCGATGCTCGCCATTATGTGATCGGCGATCGCTTTGTGCGTCCTTAAAGAGTTTCGCTTTTCGAAATATTCCGAAAGGTCGATCGCCTTGCCAAATCTGATCCTTAGCTTCGGACCACCGGTCCAATTTCCGACCACCTGTCGCGGAAGATCGTTCAATAGTCCGCTGATGAAAACAGGCACGACCTGTACCCTCGATTCGTAAATAACCTTTCCGATACCCGGCTGGGCCGGCAAAAGTTCGTATGGATCGTCGTTAAAGTTGCGTTTTCCCTCAGGATGAAAGCCGATCACATTTCCCCGGCCTGACGAACATATGCGAATGAGCTCACGGACCGAAAATTTGTCAAATTCCCTTTTTCTCGCATCTTTTGCCTCGCGGAAAAAAGGCGGATACATCGCCCACCAGCCCATCACCAAATTTACGAACCATCCAATAATGTTGTCGTAAAAAAACTTTGCCCGAACCGGAAAATAGAGTGTGATCGGCCTCTTCGATCGCCGGAATATTACGCTGGACACGGTATACATGTCGAAAAATGACCGGTGATTAGCTACTAATAGAACTGGCCTGGCTAAGTCAGTGGCGGTGAAGTTTTCGAGCCCGAAAACATTCATCAAATTATAAGTCGCAAGGTAGATCCAGAGCGATCCGACATGCCGCTGCATAAACGTCCAAAACCTTTTCCATGACCCGGAATTCATCTTCCGAACGAGATGGACGGCCGCCCTTTCAAATGGGTCTAAGACCTCGATCTCACTCCGTAGCGGCACGGGCGCCGTTGGACCGATCAAGGCCGGACTGCCGTTGGCGGGCTCCGACCCGACGACCAGGTCGTTCCTACGCAATTCGGCCCCGGGATGCCCGCTCTTGTTAAAGTCGTGGACATCTTCCGGCAAATCCGGTAAAATTTCTGATTCTGGAGACATCGGTTTCATCTCAATACTGATATTTTCGACTACCAGTCTCGATTTTCGCAAACGCAGCCATTTTATAAGAACCTGCCGCCTGGCAAAATGCCGGCAGCCGCTTGCTCAGGAGTACTTCCCATCATGCGATTGAATCTTTCCCGGGCCCTGATATTTGTTTCTATCGTGGTAACAGCTTTTGTCGGAGCATCGGCCCAACGCGGAACAAAAGCCCTGTGGACCGAGATCCCGCCGTCACAGGCCGACAACAATCTGGCCGAGATCAACAGCCGCCCTGGCGCTTATCGTATGTTCCAAATGAACGGGCCCGCAATGGAAAGCCTGCTGATCGACGCGCCGGAAGAATTCTCGGCACTTGCCGATATCTCGCAACAGATCATCACACTGCCGATGCCCGACGGTTCGATGGGCCGCTTCAGCATTGAACATTCACTGGTTGTCGAACCCGGCCTGGCGGCGAAATACCCTGAACTGGGCCGCACATACCGCGGACGCGGGATCGACGATCCTACAGCTTCGGTCCGGCTCGACTTTTTGCCCGGCGGCTTTCACTCCATGATACTGTCGGCGAGCGGAACCGTTCTTGTCGATCCGATTGAACCGGGCCAAACCGGAGATTACATCTCATATTTTAAGCGGGACGCCAAAGAATTATCGCCTTTTTCATGTTCGTTTGATGAAAAGGACGAGATCGAGTCGATGTTCTACGGGACGTGGTGGGGCTCGCTGCTCTATCGC
>JBDTMQ010000214.1:0-21595 GCA_039934155.1 Acidobacteriota bacterium
TTCTTAATTCGTCAGCAACAAGTTTTGAAGTGTTTACCTCGCGGTTGGAAAGCTCTGGATGCTGGTGGAGATACCGCCGCCATTCGACGACCTTTGGCATGATCTTCGCGGCGGCAGCATTGATCTCGCGGCTCATATCGACGGCTCGCAGCGGCGCGCTCAAAGATATCAGAACGCAAAAAGCGACAACGATCTTCTTCATCTATGTTCTCCCGGGAAATGTGGTGATCCATTGTACGCACGATCGGCAGAAAAAACGAATTTCCAGAACTGAAAAGCGCTGCCATCAGATCACCTTATAAGTTCGGCGGCCTCAGAAAGGAAGCGACTGAGCGATCTGCCGCCGAGCGAGCCCGGCGCGCTGGTATTTACCTGAACCGCGACCGCGATCTTTTTGTCGGGAAAGTACATCATGTCGGTCATGTAGCCGGGAAAGAAACCACTGTGGCCGTAAGAGAGGCCGGTCGGTGTTTGCCTGATCATGACGCACAGGCCGTACTTCGTATCGCGGCCGAGCATCGGTGCCGGAACACCGTCCAGAACCTGCGGCAGCAAGGCCGGATCGTAAGCCTTGCCTTCGAATATGATCTTTGCCCATCGGGCCAGATCCTGTGACGTCGAAGCCCAGCCGCCACCGGTCCATTCGAGCTGTGGGTTGACGACAAATTTGCCGTGCGCGATCATCGCGTCCTGTCCACCGAATGGATTGTTTGGCCCTGCATAACCCTGCACGACGCCGGGCATGACCGGGCCTTCCTGAGCGATGGTGTCTTTTAGTTTGAATTTTGTGATGAATCGCCGACGTGCCTCGTCATAAAAGTTCTTGCCCGTTACGCGTTCGATTATCATCCCCAGCACGATGTAATTCGTGTCTGAATAATCCCAGCCTTTTCCGGCGGCGAATGGCGGCTTTTCATCAAGGAGAAACGCAAGGCGTTCCTCGGGCGTCCACACCTTCATCGGATCTGCGGTCAGGAGATCGGTGAACTCCTTTTTGAATTCGTATCGAACGAGGCCGCTCGTGTGATTCATCAGCATCCGAACCGTTACCTCGTTTGCATTCGGCAGACGGCTGAACCACGGTTCTTTTCCGAGATACTTTTCGATCTTATCGTCGAGGTCGATCTTGCCTTCGCTTACCAGTTGCATGGAAGTCGCGGCAGCGAAAGTTTTACCGGTACTTCCGGCCAACAAACGATCATCGGGCTTCATCGTCAGCTTCGTATCGCGATCAGAATATCCAACCGCGAGGCCGAAGGACTCGCCGTCAGCCAGGACGACGCCGAGAGTTGCTCCGGGAAATTTGCCCGCTTTACGCCACTCGTCGAGCTTGGTCTGAAGCTCTTTCTTGAGAGCATTCGTGCCAGTCGCGGCAACCGGTTTTTGCGCGTGCGATGCGTATACGAACGCGACAACGATCGTTAAAAGAGCGAGAATTCTGGTCATATTTCCGATCTTAGGAGCGCGGCTGCGGAAGATTCAATGCCGGCTTAACCTCGCCGCGGTGACATGTGGTGCAATTCACTGTCGGAGTTGCACTTTTCAAATTTTTGATACCTTTCAGCATGGTATCGTTCAATGTCGCCATCATCGCCGACATTTCACGTGCGATCTGTTTCTGCGGTCTGTCCTCGGCCTCCCACTTATCAGGCACGTGGCAATGCGTGCAGTTGACGCCCAGGCTTCGGACAAATCCAAACTCCATCACGGCTAAAAGCTGGCCCGCAGGCCGGTCTTTGAGCATTGGTGTTTTTACATTCTTAAAAACCTCTGATGCCGGAAGCTGCTCCTTTCCCTTGATCTGCTCGCGCAGTTTCGCGATCGCCGCTTTCTGATCAAAGTCGGGAACCGGTGGAGTTGGCGTCGTTTGAGCAAGAACCGCAGGCGCCGGAATATTCAAGGTTTGCGGTGCAAAGCACACCCCGAACGCCGTTGCCGCAAAGATCGCCAGGAACACGAACTTTAGATTTCTTTTCATGTCATTGTTTCCTTACATAAGTAAAATCAAATGTCGTCGTCCATGTTTTCCCGTCATCCACTGAATTCTCGCCGTGTTGACGAACATCGCCGTTCGCGAGCTTTGAGAAAGTCATCCGGCCGATAGTCTTTTTTCCATTTATCATTCGCTCATTGTCCAACACCATTTTGCCGTCGACGAATCCGCCGACGTAGAAGGCCAACGTTCCTTTATCGTCGACCCAGGTCTGATGCCATTTTCTATCGGTCGAATCGAAATTGCTGAAGCTCTTGCCGCTGTTTAGAGGAGTGTTCCAATTCTCGAATATTACGCAGCTTCCGAGTATTAACTGGATGCTGCTGGTGCCGACCGTTACGCCCTGAACGTTCTTCGGCAGCCATTCACCGACCCAGAAATCGAACTGACGGAATTCGGGCTTCGCTTTGCACGGATTTACAGCCAGATCAGAGCGTTTCACGAGATCGATGAATTTTGGGTCGGTCTCTACGGCTGCAAAATCCTTTTCTGCGGTCAAAGATTCGGGAGCAATGCCGCCGACCGTAAGACTTTTCTCCAGCACCTCGTACATCCTGGCAGTGTCGTTGGTGCGGGAATACGCACGCGCCAGGGCTAGCGCGAATATCGCGTTCGGCGCGGCGGTCATTGCCGCATCAAGCTCACGGGCAGCTTCGGCATTTTTATTTAAACCGAGCAGCGAAACGCCATAGCGATAATGCGCACCGGCATTTTTCTCTTCGATCTTTGTGATCTTTTCGTAAGCTTCGACGGCGGCCGGCCAATCCTGTTTTTGGTATGCGTCGTTAGCGGCCGTGCGCATTTCGGGCGTTACGCCCGATCCCGCCTGGCCCTGCCCGAAAGTACCAGCTATGAATATCTGCAAACAAACGGTCGACAAAAATATCCTTCTTTTCATAACCCACTCCTGAAGATCGATCTCGTGAAAGGACTGCCTTTACGGTCAGCGGAAGGCAAATGTTTCCGCCAGGCAAAAATTAACTACAAGACAATGGATAATGTCCAAATTATTGAACGTGGAATAATCAGAGGCGTTGGCTTTTGTCGGCTTCGCGAATGAGCCGTTCGATCGTGTCGATCTGGATAACGATGTTCTTCTCGTCGAACGTATACGATAAGAACTCTGTGTTGGGGCCCGGAAATTTCTGTTCCGCGCGTCAGGGATACGCTACATGACATCGAGCGCGGCTGACATCCTTTTGAGCGGTCCCTGCATACCCAGGCAGGCGTCGACAACCTCACGCACTATCGTCTCAGCTGTCTCCTGGTCGAGATATGGAATGAGCGCGGGTCCGGTCAGGTCCGGAATGACGTGATGAAATGCGAGTTGCTCGACCTGTGCGGGGTCGAGTTTGTCCGGATAGATGCGTGCGGCATGGTCCGCGACCTTTATCAGTACTTTTTTGAAAAGTTTATTTATCGCCTTTAGCCGGAGGGCAAGACGGTCCTCGCCCATCTTTCCAAGAAATACCCCAAGAATCTTGCCCGCGACCTTTGGCCCGGGCACGGCGTTCAGCAAGGCATCTTTTGCCTGGTTGCCGAAGACCTTTTCGAGCTCGCCAAAACAAAGCTCAACGATGACGACCGCGTAAAGCTTCTTGCAATTGTCCTCAATGAATTTTCGATTATAAAGCAGAACCTCAATAGCCTTTTTGTAGGTGTCGTAGTTCTGTTTTACCTTGCCCATCGAAACGACAAGATTCATCCCGGTGATGCCCATGGCGAGTGGCCCGCCCGCCGCCGCGGCGCATCCCATGAAGATGTCCATAAAGCCCTCGATCACGTTCTTCGACGCTCCCAAGTGCATTTCGCCTTCAAAGCCGTGTCGGCTTATGTCCTCGGCAAACCATGCCTTATCCTGCTGAAAAAATTTTCCAAGCTTGTGCTCATGGCCGGCATTTGCTTTAACGAGTACGTATATGCAGGACGGTTCGTAAACGCCGTAAAAGAATCGATGGCCGTCCGGTCCCGGATAGATCTTTCCGGCTTCGGCCCATAGGCCTCCGCGAACGGCGACTGAGCCACTCATTTGCTTCAGCCAAATAAAGTTCTGCATCTCTAAGGGATCGCTCATAATATTTTTTCATTATGCTTAATCTAGGTGGACGTATTGCGAGAAGCTTTTTGCCGATGGCCTCGTGCTCAAAGCATTTCCGTTCATTCACCCGGAGATATGTTTCCAGAAAGAACTCCTGCCGATCATTTTCTTGAGACGATTAACTTTGTGGACTTAAAATGGCCAATGTTTCCGCGACCCTAAAATCAACTAAGACGCAATAGATCATATCCTATTATCTGACAGTGATCATTTAGAACAGTGATCATTTAGAACCGCCGGCTTTCATCGCTTTTTCCCGCTCGCTGCATCCGCCCGTATCGATCGTCGAGGCGCCGTTGGCGATCTTCCATCCGGCCTCAGTGCGGACGAGATTGAACTGGTCGCTGCCGCAGTGCGAAACCTTACCTCCGACCCAGAAAACGTAGCGGCCCCAAACCATCGCCCAGTCGCCGTCGACGACAACCTTCGGATCATACATTGTTTCTTTGATAACGGCCGCCTTGTCGGTAAAGAATTTCGAGAATGCGTCACGGCCTATCATGTCGAGTCGGATCTTGCCGTCCTTCAGTTTCCGGACGGCTGCAAGTTGGGCTTCCGGTCCGGTATGGAGGTTGATGATCCCCTGCGGATTGGCAGCCGCCATTTCCGAAAACAGTTTGTCGACAACCGCGAGGACGGCCTTTTTGTCATCAGTCTGTGCAGCCGCCCCAGATGCCAAACCAAGGACTGTGAGACAGAGGAATAGTTTTCGTTTCATAAATTCGGATTGGTCATTTTTTATTTTCTGAACTGTATATGCGGTCAAGATCAGGCGATCGAAAATATGTGTCGAGCCGGCGGGTTGGTTAGTCAAGGAGTGAGTACATGCATTCTCTCTTTTTGAATGCATGATTCTCGCCCGCCGGCATCGACATCGATGACGACTCGTCAGCCGTCATAGCATTGATGAATTATTTCGTTGATCCGTTCACTGAATTCGCGATCCGCGGTGCGATCTCGTCCAGCCAACGGTCCAACTCCGGCTGCGGGTACCATTTTCCTTTCAGCATTACGCCTGCGCGATCCTTCGTATTCGAGATGTTTTGCAACGGATCGGCATTTAGCAGCACCAGATCGGCGACCTTACCCTTTTCGACGGTTCCGGAGGTCGAAAGGTTACCGAGATATTCGTGAGCGTTACGCGTCCCCGCGGCGAGAACAGCATAATTCGGCAATCCAGCCTCGCTGAGCGCCTTCAGTTCGTGATGCATGGCGAACCCGTAAAGCCACAGGAATTCGGGCGTGTCGGAACCCGCCATTATCTTGCCGCCGGCTTTGTATATCGCGACGATCAGCTAGTCCCGAAGCTCGATCCACCGCGCACGCTTGTCGAGCGGAACCTCGTTGAGCATCCGGTTGCGCTTGTAAAAATCGAGCCATTGTTTCTGGGCCGGTGCCGGATAGAATCTGAAGTCGGGTTGGGCCCTGATCGACTCCTCGCTGCGGGCACGGCCGAACGAATATTTCATAAAATGCTGTGTCGGATCGACGAAGGGATTTGCCTCTACCGTAAGTCGTGCAACCTCGGCGATCTTGCTCTCGTCGATGTGATCAAGGCTCTTCCAGCTGTCGAGACGATAAATATAAAGGTCGGACACTGAGCCATCCTTTTTTTCATCGTTGAGCAGCATTTCCATATAACCGTCGAGATGCTCGATCTGCTGCTTTGCCCTCCACGCCCGCTCGACCCCGACAAAACGGCTGTCGGCGTGACCGACAACGCGAATTCCCAGTCTTGCAGCCTCGTCGACCGCCGCTTCGTAAACATCGGGTTTGATAAATGTAGTGACCTTGATGAAATCGTATCCGGCCTGTTTAGACTTTCGCACGGCCTCGCGGGCTTCGTCGGGCGTATTTACTACAAAATCATTTCCCTGCTTGCGACCGGTCAGATGCGGACTTGCGCAATAGAGCGTCGGCGCCACGATCTCACCGCGCGCCGACCGGGCATGAAGCACGAGCTGTTCGGGTGTTCCGATCATCAGGCGGATGGTAGTGACGCCGTTGGCGACCATTACGCGAAGCTCGTCTTCGGCGATCGAATCGGGAAATTCGTCGTTATCCGACAAGAGATGCGTGTGCATATCGACCAGGCCCGGGATCAGATACTTGCCCGATGAATCGATCCGCACGGCCGTTTTAGGCACCTTTACTTTTTTTACATCGCCGATCTCAATGATGACGCCGTTCGAGACAATGGCCGTTTGCCCGCGAATTATGCGTTCGCGATCCATCGGGATGACGTTTACGCCGATAAATGCCGTCTTTTGGCCCAAAAGCGGTGGTGGGGCCAGAATGGCGATCGCAATTATTATCAGGATTTTTCTCATTTTTTGAATGTAGTTTTCCCGTTAATATCCGCCGCGCATCGAAAGCCAACGTGGTCCCGGGCGTTCTCTGGCGAATGGCTGTCGCGATACGTGACGCGTAGATTGACGGGCGATGCGCCGTAGCTGCCGCCGCGGATCACCCGCCGCGTTCTCACCTGGCGATATGAATCCGTCATGAATCGGTCGCCACCGCCTACAGGATCGTTCTGTGTTCCCAACCCGGTGCCGTAATTAGCCCATTCGTCCGCCAAAAATTCCCAGACGTTCCCGGCCATGTCAAAAAGGCCGTAGCCGTTCGCCGGATAGCTGCCTACCTTTGCCGCAGACCGGATTCCTGATCTTCCGTAATTCGCACGCGACGTATCGGCCGGCTCACTGCCCCACGGAAAAGCCGCGTCACGCAACCCGCCGCGGGCGGCAAATTCCCACTCGGCCTCGGTCGGCAGACGTTTGCCAAGTGAACGGCAATACGCGACCGCGGAATGCCACGTGACAAACACGACGGGATGTTTCTTTTTTCCCGGCGGAGGGTCGTTTCCCTTCCAGTCCTCGAGATACCGCCCGTTTGAGACGGTCGGATCGATCCGCGCCTTTTGCCACTCTGGTTGCTTTTTGACAAAGCGATGAAAGTCGGCGTTCGTAACCTCGTATCGATCCAAAAAGAAGTCACCGATCTTTACTGAGTGCCTGGGTGTTTCCGACTTAAAAACTTCATCCCGGTTGATCGAAAAGATCTTTTCAAGTTCTGGGATCTGTGACAAGTCGGTACCCATCTCGAAAACCGAAGCCGGAATACGGACCATATGCCTGTCAGGCGGTTTGTGGCCGGGCTGTGCCGCCGTCTGACTGTACATGATAGCTGCGATCGCAAGAACGGTTATTCGACCCATAAGTGAAAGATCAGTTTCCGGCCGTTGCAGCCAGCGGCTTGTCGACCCTTGGCCGCATAGCTCGATTGGCAAGTTCCCATCCGGTGGCGGCTATCGTTCTAGTCACTTTTTCCATCTGCTCGAAATTTATCTTTTCGATCGAATCTGACGGCTGATGATAATCCTTATGATCGCCGTCCATATAGAAAATGATCGGCACACCTTTTTTTGCGTAATTATAGTGATCTGAGCGGTAGAAATACTGTTCCGGATCTTTCGGGTCATCGTATTTGTAGTTAAAGCTCAGGTTCAAATATGCCTTGTTCGTCGCCTCGCTTATGTCGCCGAGGTCGGTGCTCATCAACTTTGACCCGATCAAAAACACTTCGCCCGGCTTTGGCAGATTCTTGTTTCTCGGGTCGTTCTCGTCGCCCGGATTTTGATAACGGCCGATCATGTCAATATTCAGTTCGGTAATTATCGATTCGATCGGAACGGTCGGATTATCAGCAAAATATTCGCTGCCCCAGAGACCTTTTTCCTCGCCCGCGTGCCAAATGAACAGGATCGACCGCTTCGGGCGTGGCCCTTTTGCCATCGCTTCGGCGATGGTGAGAACGGCGACCGTTCCCGAACCGTCATCGTCGGCGCCGTTCCAGATCTTATCCGGCCCGGCGGCAAATGGATTTGTCCCGACGTGGTCATAGTGGGCGCCGATCGCGACGTATTCGTTTTTCAAAACCGGATCTGAGCCCTCGAGAATACCTACGACGTTTTGAGTCGAGGTGTCCTCTCTTTTTACACTCACGGTCGCACCAGCCCTTTTCTCAGGCTTTAGGTCGAACGACTCAAAGCTCTCGCCCTTGATCATGCGTGAAAAGACATTCGATCCGCTCATGCTTTCGCCCTGAAAGATCGCGGTCATGACCCGCGGCGAAACAGAGATGGACGGTACGGCCGTCGCCTGTACGGGGCCGAATTCGACGCCGCCTTTTTCCGATTGTGTCCAGCGCGTTCCCTGCCAATTTGAAAGCGTGCTGAAATTACTCAGAACGATCACCGCCTTGGCGCCATGATCGCGGGCATATGTTTGCGGCGATGAATAATCGACGCCGGATTTTCCCTGGAGGTCGGCAAAGCCGACGCCGGCCGGAAGACCTGATGCGACCACGATCACTTTTCCCCGTACATCGAGGCCTTTATACGGATCGATGTTTTTTGCTTTTATCTCCCATCCATTGCCGGCAAAGACCATTGGCGCACCCGCGAAAGCCGCCGGTGCCGCGGTGACCAGAAAATCTTCGCCGTATTTGAATGACTGGCCGGCGATCTCGAGCCTTGTCGATGTAGCATCAAGGACCGTTCGCCGCAGCGGTAATTTCTGGAAATAGGTTCCTTCGCCCCCGGCAGGGGTGATCCCCCACGTCGCAAGATGCGCCGCGATATATTTTGCCGCGATATCGAGTCCTCGCGACGGCGTGTCGCGGCCCTCGAGCTCGTCGGATGCAATGAATGTCAGATGATCGCGCAAGGTCTTTGCGCTGATCGCGTCAGCGTTGCCAAATTTTGCAGACGCTGTCGAGGCCGCACTTCCGCCCGAGTTTTTACCGCGCGTTTGGGCCGGCACTGCCGGAATGAACAGCCCCGCGACAACGGCGGCTGCCAGGATCAGTTTGGATAATTCTTTTCTACTCATATTATTTCGTTGTTATTTCCTAAAAATCGGTGGATCAACTAATCCATTTTCAATAATTTGTATCAGTCCGGTTTCTAAATACCTGCCAGCGCAATACCGTCCGGCCCCTTGCCTATTTCGGCTCGGCCCTTGATCTGGCCGCTTTCGAGGTCCAATTTGATCACGGCGTCGGGCTCGTTCATGGATACAAAAACGGTTTTCGAATCAGCCGAAAAGACGACGCCCAGCGGCACGCCGTCGAGCTTTATTCGCCTTACCTCTTTTCTCGTCGCTGCATCAATAACCAGCAGCTCACGAGTGGCGACCATCGAGCCGATCACACGCTTTCCGTCGGGCGTGAATTTCACGCGATATGGCCGGCCGTTGATCTTTACTTTTTCCTTGAATTTATTTGTCGCCGTATCGACGATGTCGATCGCCCCTTCGACATTCAGCCCGGCCCAGACCTCTAGGCCATCCGGCGAAAGATCGATCGCCTCGGGCTGGACGCCGATACCGATGTGCGTGATCTTTGACGCGGCGGGTGGCACACCGTTGAATTCGAACGCTGAGACCGAATCCGATCCGATATTCGCCGTATAAAACCTCTTTTGATCGGCCGTGCCGACGACCATATGCGAGCCGTTCTGACCGGTTCCCATGATCCAATCGACCTTGTTCACCGCCGGGTCGTACCGGGAGATAGCACGATTGGACTCGGCGGTAAAATAAAGTTTGCCGCCGATCATAAGCAGACCGTGCGGCCGCATCAGCGGTGACAGATCGACTTTTCTTATCTCTTTAACGGCGGCGGTGTCGATCATTGAGAACGACGAACCCGGAGCGCCGGACGGGCCGTAATTTGCCACGTACGCCGTTAGCCCGTCGGCTGAAAGTACGACCTCGTGCGGCGAGTTGCCCGTGGCGACCGTCCCTGTCACCTTCATTGTCAGCGGATCGATCACCGCCAGTGTGCTGTCGGCCTTGTTCAGGGCGACCAGGACCGGCCGCGGCGCCTGACCGATGACGATCACGTAATTTCGAAATACGATCATGATACTGAAGGCAGCCAGTATCAGAACGCGGATCTTTCGGGCATTTAACATACGATGGGCTCCGGAACGAACGCTTATGTTTCGATCATAAGATTACAGCCCCGGCCACTGCAGGTTAACGGTTTTGTGACAGAAAGGGCGGAAGACGTGACGAAAAGTTAAAAATAGGCGTAATGAGGCCGCGGGTCAGTTGCGGTTTTCGAACAATTCGTTAAATCGCTCGCGATAATTTCGGCTTAGCGCAAGCTCGGTCCCGTTACGCAAAATTACCGCATAGTCACCGCTGAACATCGGATGCAGTTCTTTGATCTTGTCTATATTTACGACGGTCGAGCGGTGTATGCGCAGGAATTTTGCGGGGTCGAGCTTAGCCTCGATCCCGTTCATTGTTTCACGGATCAGATGCGATTCGGTGCCGATATGAAGGTTGACATAGTTGCCGGCGGCCTCGATCCAATCGACCTCATCGGCTTTAAGAAAAAAGACGCGGCCGTTGGATTTGACGACCAGGCGATCGAGATATTTTTTCTCGCTTCTGAGGTCTGAGATCAACAACTCAAGGCGCTTGTCCAGGTCGCCCGCCAGCTTATTTTGAATATGTTCGCGCGCTCGGGCCACCGCGCGATGCATTCGTTCGCGGTTAAACGGTTTGAGAAGATAGTCGAGCGCGTGGACGTCGAATGCCTGTATGGCGTAATGGTCGTAAGCCGTGACGAAAATTATTGTCGGCAGCGACTTGCCCGCCAATTCTCTTACCACATCAAAGCCCTCTTTTTCGGGCATTTGAATATCGAGAAAAACCAGATCCGGGCCTTCTTTTACTATTCGCTCGATCGCTTCGCGACCGTTGCCGCATTCACCGATCACCTGAATGTCGTCCTCATCGCGCAGGAACCGCCTCACCCGATCCCGGGCCAGCGGCTCATCATCGACGATCATCGTGCGGATCTTCATTCAGGCTGGGAAGAGCGGTCAAATTCCTTGAAGGGGATCGTTAGCTTAACGTTGATACCGCTTTTATCGGCCAGCGACAGAATGAATGTGTGTCGGTCGCCATAGAGATGCTTTAGCCGCCGACGCGTATTTGACAGCCCGACACCCTCAGGCAGATCGTCCAGATCACCGAACGGCACGCCGAGACCGTCGTCATTTACCGTTATAGCCAGATCGCCGTTATTTCTTACAGCGCCGATGTCGATCCGGCCGCCCCTCGATCGCGGCGCTATACCGTGTTTGATCGCATTCTCGACCAGCGGCTGCAAGATCATATTCGGCACACTGGCATCGAGCGCGTCGGGCGCTATACGCATTTCGACCGTCAGCCGATCATTAAAACGCATCTGCTCGATCTCAAGATATTTTTCGAGAAACTCGAGTTCTTGCTTTAATGGTATTTCCTGGACCTCGAGATTTTCGAACGACAGCCGCAACAGATCGCTAAGGTCGGTGATCATACGATCAGCGGCCTCGGTGTCCTTGTAGATCAGTTCTGAGATCGCGTTCAGGGTATTGAAAAGAAAATGCGGATGAAGCTGCATTTTCAGTACTTGCAGCCGCGACTGTGCCAACCTTGCTTCAAGCTTGGAGGCCGTCAATTCACGCTCGCGATATTTTTGATAATAGCTATAGGCCGATTTGATCGCGACAACGCCCCAATAGATCAAAATGCTGAAGTGTAGATTGATGAAAACAAAGAACCGATATGCCTCAAGATAGCTCGTAAATTCACGACCTGGCGGATACCCGAGCCTCGTCAGCGTAAACGTGTCGATCGCCTGTTGCCCGAGAGCGATCAGGACACTGGCCGCGATGTGGACCGGTACCGAGCGTTTCCACTTGCCGTCCTCAAAGGGAAACCGGGACGCGAGATAGAGTATGATCGGACTGAGAGCAAACCAGACGTAGCCCGACACAAGCTGCCACGAGAGCATTCGCCAAAAAGGCTGCGGGTTTTTGGAAAATTGATACTGAAGCGCGAGCTGGCTGGCGAAAAAGAACGCGAAAAGGGTCCAAACCGCCCATATCGCCAGCCATTTTCCCAGCTTTTTCCGTAATTCGGGTTCGACGACCATTGCTTTTAAATAACATCAAAACCAGCACTTGTTCAACGACGATGGGATGAACGGATAAATTTAGCGGACGAACCGCTTTCTTTGCAAATGCGAATCCGGCCATCGCTAAGGATTAAGGTATAATGTTGGAAAGTCGAACAGGAAACTATATGGCTGAAAACGAACCGACACTCGAACAGCTTCGCCGCCGCCGTGACGAGATAAATCGCGAGCTCACATTGGTAAACGAGGATCTCCGGGTAGAGCTCGACACAGACCCCGAGGAACAGGCGATCCAAATCGAACAAAACGAGGTATCCGTCACCCGTGAAGACAATTTAAGGCGTGAATTGGTGGCTGTCGAAGACCAGCTCGCCGAACTCGAAGGCTGAACTGCCGCTCTCTTCTCCGTTTTATTACCGCTCGGGCAACGGGCTCGGTCCTTCTCGATTTTCCGCAGTTCTATGGCGACTGACGCAGACATCCTCACCGGTACGGTCAAAGGGCCGGGCATTCTGCCGCACGAATATCTTTTTATTACTCGCGACAACCGTCGGACGCGGATCGGTGAATTCGTCTATTTTAGTGCGTCGTCTGCAAGCCAGGAACGCCGTATAATCGGCACTATCACGGGCCGCCGGCTTGTGCGTAATCTGCCGGACGCATTTCTAGCCGACCCGTCGACGCCGCCGTCGGCCGTTTCATCGCTTATCGGCCTGAGCGGCGACGGACATGAGATATATGAGATAACGGTCTCGATGATCGGCTATTTCAGCACCGATCTCAACGATTTTGAGAATCCGCGAATTCCGCCTACGGCGGGCGATCCTGTTTATCTCGCGTCGAGTGATACGCTGGCCGCGATGCTCAGCCCGTTCCGTTCGGGTGAACCAGGCTCGGCTCATATCGGCAGCTTGTTGACACGCGAGCAGGGCGAAGTGCCGGTCGTGCTGTCCGTAAAGGACGTTGTCTCGACCCATCTAGCGATCCTCGCCTCGACCGGGTCGGGTAAATCCTATACGGCCGGTGTTCTGGTCGAAGAGCTGATGAGCCCATTTAACCGCGCCGCGGTTTTGATCGTCGATCCGCACGGCGAATACTCGACGATGCAGTCGATCCAGCAGGACACGCATTTTCACACCAAAGACTACCGCCCTGAGGTCCGTATCTTTACCCCTGACAAGATAAAGGTCAGGTTCTCGTCGCTGACCGAGGCGGATGTGAGATACCTTTTGCCGGAGGGCACGTCTGACAAAATGCTGCATTTTTTGAGGCAGGCATTTCGAAGCCTCAACGACCGGCTGAAAGCCGAGGGCAAGCGTGATTATCTATACAGCTACTTCGACCTGCGCGACGAGGTGCAGAAGCAGCAGTTCGGGAAAGACGAAAAGGATGTCGGCGACGGCGGAAATGTTTCGTCGATACAGGGACTTTTGTGGCGGCTCGATTCACGCTTTGACCGGCCTGACAGCATTTTTTCGGCAGACGAGCATATCCCGCTGCAGGATATGTTCCGGCCAGGCCAATGCACGATCCTTCAGCTATCGGATATCGAACAGAACGAGCAGCAGGTGATCGTCGGAACCTTGCTTCGGCGGATCAATAAGGCGCGTGTGATGACGGTTCGCGGTGAGGCGGACAAGGGCGAGAATTTCGTCGATTATCCGGTTTTCGCCTTGCTCGAAGAAGCTCATCGTTTTGCGCCTGCCGGCGCAAGCGTGGTTTCGACAAATGTGCTGAAGCAGATACTGTCCGAAGGACGAAAGTTCGGTGTCGGCATCGGCCTCATTACACAGCGGCCCGGTAAGCTCGATCAGGACGTTCTGTCACAGTGCATGACCCAGGTGATCATGCGGATCGTCAATCCGATCGATCAGCAAACAGTCGCACAGTCGGTCGAGGGCGCAGGCAGGGCGATGCTTGCAGAGCTTCCGGCGCTGACCAAGGGCCAGGCGATAATCTCGGGCGTTGGTATCAACACGCCGGTTATGTGCCGTATTCGCTCACGGCATACGTCGCACGGCGGTGAAACGATCGATGCTCCGGGCGAATGGCTGAAATGGCACTCGTCGGGTGAGAAGGATAAGCGGGATCAGGATTCGGCGCCTTATCTAAAGCCTGACGACGACAAAGAGCCGGAAACATTCGGCGGTATCAGGGTCTGAATGCTGGCGAATTACTACATCCTTCTGGTCTTTGCCCCGGTGCTTATCGTAGTCGGCATCCTTGGATTTCTCATCCCGCCAAATAAGGCATTAACCAGCGGCGAACCGGCCTACAACATGTTTCATATTGTCTTTGGGATCTCAGGGCTATTAATCGTTCTCACAGTCAGCGACACGGCGATCAGGGGATTTAATTTAATATTCGGTGCGATCGACCTATACCAGGCGTGTGCAAGCTATTTCGGTTGGTTCCCGAAAACGTTATTCAAATGGACACGCGTCGACGACCTTCTGCATGTTTTGATCGGCCTCATTCTCGTTGGCGCGGCGCTTCTGGCCTAGGGTGCCGAATCTAGCGGCAGGCGATACAGGTCGTGGGCGTCCTCCTCGGCAAGATCGCTGCGCACAAGCAGAACGAGGTCAACGCCCGGCCGCAGCGGATAGATGCCGACGTATTTATAGTCGACCGAATATCGCCGCACGACCTCGCTGTCCTGATCGCCTTTTTTCGCGACTATCATTTCCGCTTCGTCCGCATCAGTCAATTTTCCGTGAAAAATAGCTTTCGGATAATCTTTCACATACCAGACCATCGGCCAATAGTCGGGCGAAATGATCTGTACCTTGACCTCGCGGCCTTTGCCGCTTTTTTCGGCGTAGTGGTCGATTTGATGCATCATGTCCACGAACTGCCTTTTCGTGTGGGCGTAAACGTAAGGTATCTGATCGTCGTCGTACCGAAAAAAATTCAGATCGACCGTCTGATATAACATCACTGCGGCAGCGACAGCAGCCATTAGCCAGCCGGCCATTCTTGCCCGCGCATCTTTCGACACGACAAGCTCATTCAATCCGTAGCCGCCGACGATGCACATCGGCAGAAGGAACGAAAGCGCAAGCCACGGCGTTTTATACGGAATCAGGGAATAGGCCGTGAATAGGCCAAATGCCCAAAAACCGGTGAACATCGCGAATCGATGCCTCCCTTTTACGAGCGCGATCAGCGTGCCGACCGCTGACAAAATAATTACCGGGGCCTCGATCGACATTCCCCATTTGAGATATGCAAAAAAGCCGTTCTGCGTGTGATCTTTACTTCCGGTCTGGGTCCAGATCGAATACGCCTTGATGGCTCCGCCGATCCCGTCTGGATATGTGAAGAGGGATGAGAAAAATAGAACGAAAAGGTAAATAAAAACGGTTACGGCTGCGATCACGATCAGCGCCCGGTCTGGGCCCGAACCGAGCGCCTTAAGAAAGTTTTGCCACGTCAGATCGGAATCCTCGAGCTCGCTGCTGGGAAGAGGCATATGACCGAGTCCGATCATCCGCCGCCATATCCAGACCGAAATGCACGCAAGAGCCAGAGTGCCGAGAGTGATAAAAGCCGTTTCTTTTGTTGCAAACAAAAGCGACGCGGCGGCCGCGGCGAGCAGCAGATAGACCGCACGACCTTCGTTCCACGAGCGCAGGATCCTGATCACAAAAACGGTCAGGGCCGCACTTATCGCGATAAACGCCAATCGCAGGATCAAAACGGCCGTCGGCGACCAACTAGCGGCCAGCAGATCAGGCAGGTTGGCGATCGATGGCGAGAAACATGACATCAATATCACCGCCGCCCAAGCTGTCGCGCCGTAGCCCGCACGTCGCCGTTCGATAAAAAACACGATCGCAACGGGTATTGCAAGACTCAGAAAAACAAAAAAGATCTCGTGAATAAAGTACCGTGATATAAACACCATTCCCGGCGAAAGGGCCAAAAGGGCCGCGGCGAAAAGACTTCCCAAGCGACCGATATACGGCCGTAGGTAAAGTACGAGCACGACCGTAAGCACACCGAAAATAGCGACGCTCGCCCTGATCGGGATAGTTTCAAGGCCAAATAACTTGGTAAAAACAAGAGCAATATAATAGAGCGTCGGGCCGTGATAGTTTGCCGGATCGTATTTGTATATACCGTCGCGAAAAAGTGTGGTGAGAAAGAATCCGTTGACGCCCTCGTCATGATGCAGCGGCTTGAGACCGAGCCAGAAGAAACGCAGAAAAGCGGCGACCATAGTGACCGCGATAGAGCCCGCTATCCAACGCGTGTAAGTCGCGTGTTGTTGATCGTGGGCCGAAACCGGCTCCTTTATGCCCTCCTTTCTCTTTTTCGTCATCTCACTTTATATACTCGATAAGCGCCCGATTCGGCAGTGACCGGAAACTTGCTGAAATACATTTCGTTCGGCGATAGCGTATTCTTTTCCTCGGGTGATATCAGCACATATTCGATGCCGTATTTTTCCATCAGCTGATCGGCCGCCGCACCGCCGCGGTAAATTCGCTTCACGTCGGATTCGCGTGCCGAATAATCGATGCCGTGCGAGCTCAAATGCCCTGTATAACGCATCAGCGACGGCCGTCCGGTCAAAACCCCGGCCGTGTTGTATGTCGGGGCATTCAAAAACAGTCCGGTCGCCGGAGTCTTTTCCCGAAGCTGCCGCGCGATCTCGACCGCGTCCTTATCGAATACCTTTATCATCACCTGACCCGACGCCGTTCGCCAAACGTCGATCGCGCCAGAGAGTGTCAAGATCAGTATTCCCAACACGGCCGCCGCGACGCCCCACTTCTTTTGCCGCCACAGCCATGAGATCGCGATCGCCGCAAAAGGTATCGTCCCAACGAACCAATATATCAGCACCTTGATATTGTCCCATTCCCAGGGTGCGAGCTTTACCGTATTTGCCAGCACAAACAGGAAAGCGAACGGCGTGTAGAACCACAACAGCGACAGCGAATCGACCGCCGGCTCTGACAAATGGTGAGCCTTTGCTTTTGTCGTGCTCCGGGCATCGGGGTTCGCCGCAGTGCCGGCCCTGTGTCTCGAAAAGACCAACCACAACCCGAGTAAGGCCATCGGTATAAACAGCCCGGTATTTGTCAGCCAAAACCATAGAAAATTCTGTTCGCCTTTGTCCCAGCCGAAATGCCATCCAAAAAATCGTGTCGTTTCGCTTGCGCTGCCGCTGACCGACCAAACCAACTCGGGCAGCGCCGATAATGCAACGCCTATCGCAAACGAAAATAATTCGTTTCTTCGGCCAGGCCACAGGATCAGCAGTGCAACGCCCGTCACGAATAACACAAAAAGGCTGTGAAGGTGTATGAGCGGCAAGAGCCCGGCGAGCAGCCCCAGAATGAAAAATGGAAGCATCGCCGGCGACAACATTTTTCGCTTTTCTGACTCGTCGGCCTTCTGCGATGAGACCAGTTCCCAAAGTATGTTTAGAGTAAAGATCGATAGCGGCATTCCGAGCAGAATGCTTCGCTGGGTAATGAACATCACGACCATCGAGTTTCCCCACCGGAACCGCTCGCCGATCGTGTAATCCAGCGGAATGTGGCGGATGAATTCGAACAGCCCCTGAGACTGAGCCCAGAAATCGGTAAAGAACGCGGTGAACCCGAGGCCGCCGCTAAAAAACAGCATCACCGGGCCAAGCCGAGCCGCAAGCCGATCGCCCGTCAGATTCAGTACAAATCTTTCGATAATGACGAGCAGGCTGAATGCCCAGGCGACATTCAGAATGAACATCGCGTCGCTGACGCCGGCGCCGAATTTTGCAAAAACCGCCGTCAACAGATCGGCCGCGAACGGATATGAGAATTTTGCACCGGCAAACGAAGGGTTTTGCGGCGGGAAATTCGCGCCGTCGGTAAAGCTAAAGATCGCGCCTAGATGGAACGGCAGATCGCCCAGATTCTGTGAGGCGCCGGTGAAAATGCCATCCGGCGTCTCGATCATCGCCCGGCTAAAGAATGCCAGAAAGAGCAAAAAGAAAAACAAATAATAAGCAAAGCGGGCAAACTTTCTGGAATTCGCTCCGTCCAGCTTTCCCCGTGCCCGCTGCCAGTCGCGGGTCAGCCGGTTTTTGTTGTCTGGCCGAAGAAAAACTGCCAGCGGCAGCATCGAGACAATGACCGCCGCCGCGGCCGTACCTGCATTCAGCCCAAAGGCGCACGCGAGAATGAACGCCGCAGTGCCGCATATAGTACTGCCGATGATGCATCCAGCAGAAAGGCGCCAAAGCAGCGGTCCGTCACGCGCTATCAGATGCGTCAATGCCGCACCGCCAAGCGTCAAAAACGTAATTAAGATCAGCGAAATTAACATAAGCGGCGAAGAGCGGAATGTTTACAACGAGCTCGGACCGTGTGGTTGCACCGGGTCGGGTCTAGTTTCTGACAGCGGTCAGATCTTGATCGGTGTATTTCTGGTCGAAATACCACGCATTTTCGAATGTCTTGTTGTTGCTGAACGGCCCGTCACGCTGCGTCGGGTCGTCGGCCTGAAGGACAAGACTCCATTCCTGGATCCCCGAAAAGTACTGGAATGTGACCCGGTACGAGACTTTTTCCAGTTTTCGGTTCTGCACTGAGACGACCGCACCCAACGCGTCCACGCCGCTGGCTTTTTTGTATGAAGTGATCGTGCTTTTGGCGGGTGAGACGGTCAGCGTGTTTCCCGCGAAAACGTATCGGCCGTTTTCCCTTACCACGATAATGTTTTGATACGAGTAACGAAAGCTACGCTCAGTGTAAATGTTTGTCCCGTCCGGCTTGAATTCATACCGGCTTTTTGTATAGCCGGCTGTGCCCCAGCTCGCCGGATCGGCATACGCGGGACTGCTCGAACCCGACCGCTGCCATCGGCCGATAAGTTTTGCGGCTTCAGCCGTGCTAGCCGGGGCCGTTGGGATCGCCACTTTTGAAGCAGCTATCGGCGGCAGTTTAACGCTATCGACGAACCTCTCGATGTCGGTATCGCACGCATCCGAACTCGTTATTACGAATACCGTAACTACCTTCTCATTGCCGGTAAAAGTTGTCTGCAAAACGGCGCCCTTCAGCCCGTCCTTTTCGAAACTTCCAACGCCGGCCTCAGCCCGCCAGCCGTCCTTCGTCCCCGCTTTTCCACGCTGCGGTGTCGTCGCATTTAGGCCGTCGGTCGCCATTGCCTTCCACAGTATGGCAAAGTTCTGAGCCGATCCCCCGACGCTGTCAGCCGCCCGAGTGAGCGAGATGACACAGAAATTGCCGCCCGACTCTTTGCCAAATCGGATCGAGCCGGCGTCCTTCTCCACAGCGAAACCGTCCGGAGCCGTGTAAGTCACAATGTCGAACTTCGCGGTTTGCGCTTCCGCGTCTACAGCCGCGAAAAGCAGGAGTATCAGGATGAGAAAATGGATGGGATTTTTCATTCGAATGTTCCTCGTTTGACCTTATTGTTTTAGCATAGCCACGTCATTTACGGCGTGGCTATGCTAAACCTTCGCACAGTCTAGTCACCGTAGATTTTGACGTAGGTGTGAATCCCCTCTTCGTGCTTTGCTAGAAACTCAATAATTTTACGAATTTGCTCGACCTCACGCGGATCGCACAGCGGCTCCAGGGACCTAACTTCGCGCAACAGCACCGGTTTCTACAACATATTGAAGGTTGTTTCGCCGTAAGGATCAATATATTGAAGGCAATGGGTCTTTGTCAGGTCCTCGTCGCCTTGCTTTGCGATCAGCGCGACTAACCGACCGTTGGGCAATGAATCCAGGGTTCTGCCGTTCTCGTCTTCAACAACCATCTATTTGACCGTAACCTTTCGCACCATGGCCTTCTCGATCCGTTCTCGTTTGATCTCAAACCCGATTCCCGGGCCCTCGGGTGCCGTGATCGTCCCTTCAGTCGAAACCTCAACTGCGGGTTCGATGATATCTTCATGCCAATAGCGTTTGCTCGCTGAGACGTCGCCGGGCATTGTGTAGCCGGGAAGCGTCGAGATGGCGATGTTGTGGGCGCGGCCGATGCCAGATTCGAGCATGCCGCCGCACCATACAGGAATATCATTTTCGCGACAGATCGCTTCGACAAGTTTTGATTGCGAATGGCCGCCGACTCGGCCGTTTTTCAGGTTGATTATTTTCCCGGATTCTAGCTCGATCGCTTTGCGAGCATCTTCGGGCGATTTGATCGGTTCATCAAGGCAGATCGGCGTTTTGATCGCGGCCTGCAGCTTTGCATGATCGACAATGTCGTCATAACCGAGCGGCTGCTCGAGCATCATCAGATCGAATTCGTCGAGGCTTTTCAATTTGTCGATGTCGGCGAGCGTGTATGCCGAATTCGCATCACCCATCAGCAAAATATCGCCGAATTCGGCTCGGACGGCTTTGATCACATCGTAATCCCACCGCGGACTGATCTTGATCTTGATGCGTTTATAGCCGGCGTCGACCTCGACGCGTATCTTTTCCAAAAGCTGCTCGACCGAGTCCTGTATGCCGATCGAAACCCCGCATTCGATCACCTGATTCACACCGCCGAGATGTCGCCACAGCGGAACGCCAAGCAGTTTAGCCTCCAGGTCCCAGCACGCGGTCTCAATACCGGATTTCGCCATCCGGTGGCCTCGCGCCCATTTCATCAGGCTCCAGACATCGGCTGCCGCCGCAACCTCATTTCCGACGACCATCGGTGCCAAAATTTTCTCGGCCGTGACCCACGCCGAATCGGTCCACTCATCGGAATAACCCGGCGATTCGCCGCATGTTATCTCGCCCCAGCCCTCGGTTCCGTCGGCGTCCTCGACGCGTACCAGAATTATCCGGCGTTCATACGTTCGGCCAAAACTCGTCTCGAAAAAGTGTACAAGCGGCAGATTGATCTCGGTAAGCTCTATTGAATTGATCTTCATTTTAATAAAGATACAGGTTAGTGATCGCGAGTGGGATTTACATTCTATACGAAACACTTCGACGCGCGATTACGCCCTCACTCAGTCGGTCACCTCGAACTGGATGAATTGGGTCGCGATGTTCGACCGTTCCTTACCTGATCTGTCGGTGACCGCCACCTGAAGAATATAATCGCCCGGCTTGAGCGCTTCGCCAAGACTGATGGCGCCCGATGCTTTAACCCTCTCAGTATCGTTTTGACCGGTCATTATCAGCGGATTGTCGCGCCCTTCATAGATGAGCTTGCCGTCCCGAAAAATGCGAACGCGGGCGGTCAGATTCGGCGCGTTCGTCTTCTCGAGCCGCGCGTTGTAGACCTCATACCCGTACCGAAGCACCGTTGACTTTCTGAATCGCCTGAGAGCCGTATCGATCAGTGGATCGGCCGCCGCCGCCGTGGTGGACGCGCCGGCCGAGGTAAGACCTTTATCGCCCGAGATGTTCCGCCACTGCTCGATGCTGTTGTTTTCCAAAATGATCGCCGAAACGGTCAGACGTTTCTTCTTCAGGTTCGGAACCTCTATAAATTGCCCGACCGAGCCTACCTTGCCGGACGTACCGTCGCGGATCGCTACCCGGAATT
>JBDTMQ010000215.1:0-5581 GCA_039934155.1 Acidobacteriota bacterium
GTATCGCTCCGGACCGGGTAGCGTTCGGCCATGTGGCGCGCGGCGATCCAACCACAACCATCGAGTGCCCCCAACTTGTGCGACGGTCTCTCGCCGCACTTTCCAGCCGACGCGGACGGACCGCCCTAGCCGCCAGCAGGGATGCGATTATCCGTTCATGGTGACGGTCGAGTCGATCAGTGGAACAAATACTTTTACAAGCCTAAAACCACGTATAAGCTGGTTTTTGGCGGAGCCTTTGCCGGAACGGCGGTCGTTACTGGATCGTCGCCGACTGAAGAATGCATTCGGAACCTGGCGCGAATTGATCTAAGCTCAACGCGCGCTAAATTGAAAGGAAAGGTAATGGCCATTGCGACCGATCTGCTGGTCCCGCGAAGTGGAGCCGGACTTCGACGTCGGCCGACCGCGACAGAACGTTCAGCCGTCGAGGATCTGGTCAAAAAAGAGCTCGCGACACAAAAGGTTCCGGTGGCCGGAACCAGAAACTTGAAGTATCACAATCTGACGGCAGTCGATATCGACAACGACGGCACGGTTGAACTGATCGGATCTTTTTGGGCCCCTATTTCGGCGACGGAACGAGCACTGCTTTTCGTAGTTGCCGAAAAAGGCGATAAAGAGGGCTACGTTCTAAGCTATAAAGATCTCAAGGACGTCAAAGAATCTGACACGATGAGCGGTGATATCTCAAACGTCGATGACGGAGTTTATAACGAACTGCTGCTCGATATTCTCGATGTTGACGGTGACGGCAAAAGTGAGATCTTTACCTACTCTCAGTCATTCGAGGGTGCCGGCTTTAACGTTTATTCGAAAAAGGATCGATCCTGGGTGAAGGTCTTTGAGGGCTGGAATTATCATTGCGGTTATTGATCTAACGCGTCTTGACTCCTCTGTTTCCATCTTAAATTGCATATGCGAAAAACTTCTATTTCCGCGCTTCTGGTCTGTCTTTTGCAATTGTCGCTGTTAGCACAGACGACACCTGACCTGTAGCCCGTTAAGCGGGCTGAAACACCGTCGACGTGGCAGCGCGACGGCTGGTCAGCCGTAGAAAAAGCCCGTTCGATCAAGAGTAAATACGGTCGGGCAAAGAACGTGATCCTTTTTGTGGGTGATGGCATGGGGATCTCGACCCTTACCGCCGCCCGAATATTCGAGGGTCAGCGACGCGGAGAAAGCGGCGAAGAGAACCGGTTGAGTTTTGAAGAATTCCCGTTCTCAGCGTTGTCCAAAACCTACGGGGCCAACCAGCAGACATCCGATTCGGCGCCGACGATGACTGCTATCATTACCGGTATCAAGACCGATGAGGGAGTGATCTCTGTCAATCAGAACGTTCAGCATGCAAACTATAAAACGGTAGCCGGAAACGAGGCCAAATCGCTGATCGAGTACGCCGAAGAAGCCGGGCTGTCAACCGGCGTAGTGTCGACCGCGAGAATAACGCATGCCACGCCGGCAGCGTGTTATTCACATTCGCCGGATCGCGATTGGGAATCAGACGGCGATATTTTTAATCGTCGACGCGACGCTTACGACGCTAAATTTCCCGATATCGCGCGGCAGATGCTGGAAATGAAGTTCGGCGACGGGCTCGAAGTCGCACTTGGCGGCGGCCGGACAAAATTCCTTTCTAAGAGTGAGAAAGATCCCGAGTATCCGAATCGCACGGGCGAGCGGCTGGACGGCCGCGATCTAACTCGCGAGTGGACCGCACGGCCCGGCCTGTCTGAATACGTCTGGAATAAGAAAGCGTTTGACGCCATTGATGCCCGGCGGACAAAGCACCTGCTCGGGTTGTTTGAGCCGTCGCATATGCAGTTCGACTACGATCGGGCAAAAGATCCGGCCGGCGAGCCTTCGCTGTCTGAAATGACCTCAAAAGCGATCGATATCCTGGCTAAAAATCGAAAGGGATATGTTTTGATGGTCGAAGGCGGACGCATCGATCACGCTCACCATAACGGGAATGCCTTTCGGGCGCTTTCAGACACCGTGGCATTTTCTGACGCTGTGCGCACGGCCGTCGGCAAGGTTGACCTGAAAGATACTCTGATCGTCGTGACGGCCGATCACAGCCATACATTTTTTATTCAAGGCTACCCGGCGCGCGGTAACAATATTCTAGGCCTCGTTCGCGAGGTTGATAATGACGGCGAGATCGAAGCGAAACCAAAAACCGACCGCAACGGCAAGCCATTTACGACGCTGGGATACGCCAACGGAACCAGCGCACGCGTTGGCGAACGGCCCGTTCTGGATCAAGTGACCGTTCTCGAACCGGCCTATAAGCAAGAAGCAAATATTCCCCTGGGAGCGGAAACTCACGGCGGGGAAGACGTCGGGATCTTTGCGATCGGTGTGAATGCACATCTCGTTCACGGTTCGATGGAAGAGAATTGGATATTTTACGTCATGGCCGACGCGCTCCGACTTGGTCGAAAATGAAAATCGTTTTTATGGGCACGCCGCACGCGGCGGTGACATCTCTTGAACGGCTGACAACGGACGGACACCAGATCGCCGCTGTTTACACCCAGCCCGACCGTCCCGCCGGACGAGGAAACAAGATCGCGCGTTCGCGGGTAAAGGAATTCGCCGAGGTAATGGGATTCCAGGTCCGTCAGCCTACGGGCTTGAAAACTGACGACGCGTTAGCAGAATTCAAAAGTCTTGTCGCGGACGCCGCGGTAGTCGTGGCATATGGCCGAATTTTACCGCAGTCGTTTCTGGACGCCTTTCCGCTCGGAGCGGTCAATCTTCATTTTTCGCTTCTGCCAAAATATCGCGGCGCAGCACCGGTCAATTGGGCGATCGTAAAAGGCGAAAAGACAACCGGCGTGACGACGATGCGAATGGATGCCGGAATGGACACCGGCCCGATCTTACTGCAGCGATCGACCAAGATCGGCGAGAATGAGAATTCGATCGAATTGATGGAACGCCTCGCGCTCATGGGCTCCGAACTCTTATCTCGAACCCTGGACGAGATCGACAGCATACGACCTCAGCCGCAGAATAATATGGAGGCGAGCGCCGCGCCGATGCTGTCAAAACAGGACGGGTCGATAAGCTGGATGCTTAATGCCCGAGAAATAACGAACCGAATTCGCGGGTTTCAGCCATTCCCGACGGCGTTTACTTTTTTTCAGGGTAAGAAACTCACTATTTGGAGCGCCCGTCCGGATGTCAGCGACGGACAAACACACCAGATCGGCGAGATCGCTACGACAAACGGGAATGAGCTGATCGTCTATTGCGGTGGTGATACGATGCTTCATATTGATGAGCTTCAGCTGGAAGGGAAACGGCGGGTAGCTGCTCGCGATTTTATCAACGGTGTTCGGCTCGTTTCAGGCACTCTTCTCAGTGACCAGTTTTAGTCACGGCTTTTGGCATTGCATGACGGCCCTTCCGGTAACTATAGTAATAATTCGGTTTTAGAAGTATGCCATTTGAGATCAGATCATTTTTTGAGTTCAAAGATATTCCCGCCCTGCGCGAAATTCGCTCGACGCGCGAAATGCTGTTGGGATCGATGGACGTTTACGAAATATTCGGCACGATCATACTGGCTGATGAAGGCTATAACGCATCAATTTGCGGCACATCGGCCGGGATCGAAGGGTTTATCGCCGATGCCGAGACTATCTTGGATACGACAATCACCGGAAATGTTACGCAGCATTGCGAAAGGCCGTTTCGCCGCCGCGAGGTAAAGATCAAAGCGGAGATAGTTTCGCTTCGGCGTACCGTCGATCGTTCATTCGGAACAGGAAAACGAGCGACTTCGAGCGAATGGAATCTGCTCTTGCGCGACCCGGAGGTGTTTGTCCTCGACGCGCGGAACGATTACGAATTCACCAGCGGTACGTTTGCCGGGGCGGTTAATCCCCAAACGGTCAAATTCAGTGAACTGCCGGCTTTCGTTGCAGGAAATCTAGATCCCGATCGCCATCGAAAGGTGGCGATGTTTTGTACCGGCGGCATCAGGTGCGAAAAATTCGCTCCGTATTTGATCGAGCAGGGTTTTGAAGAGGTTTATCAACTCGATGGCGGCATCCTTCGTTATTTGGACGAAACCGATCCTGAAAATTCGCTGTGGCAAGGCGAGTGTTTTGTTTTCGACACGCGGACCACACTCGATACCCGTCTCGAAAAAGGTACGCTGCCCGATAATTCCCCTAGGTCCGCGGTGAATGACGTCCGCTGCGTGGACAGGTCATGAAGATCTCGCCGGCGCGCCGGTCGGCGTTCGAAATCCTGCTGCGGATCGAACGAGATAAGTCCTTTTCATCGATCCTGCTGCCCGAATTCGAAAAGGATCTGTCGCCCAAAGATCGGGCCCTATGTCACCAATTGACGTTCGGCGTGCTCCGCCGCCGGATGCTTCTCGATAGAATGATCTCGGCTCTTGTAGCGACCGAGAAGCTGGACCTGGAAGTTTTGATGGCACTTAGGATCGGTCTTTTTCAGCTTCGGTTCCTTGACCGCATTCCGCCATTCTCAGCTATTAACGAGAGCGTCGAGCTCGTCAAATTCGGGAGAAAAACATCGGCAAAAGGTCTTGTGAATGCGGTTCTCAGACGGCTTTCGAAAGAAAATGCGCCGCCCGAATTCGGCGATGATACCGATCGGTTGGCTGTTGAAACCTCGCATCCGCACTGGTTCGTCGAGAAATGGAAACGGGATTTTGGTGACAATGCCTCTGAAATGCTGCGTTCAAACAATTTGCAGGCGCCCGCCGCATTTCGCGTTTTACCGGACGATGCGATCCCTGATCCGAATTTTGCGGCCAATTATCCGAAAAGCGAATTTGTAGACGAATGCCTATTTGCCTCTACTTCAGACATAAGCGCTCTAACAGCCAGCGACAAAGTATACTTTCAGGACGAAGGTTCGCAGCTGGTCGCTCAAGCCGTATTTACCGCCGAGACCGAGACTTTTCTTGACGTTTGTGCGGCTCCGGGCGGCAAGACGACGATGATTGCCGGACACATGATGTCCGGCCTTGATTTATTTGTCGCGGGTGACCGCTATTGGCCTCGCGTACAGAGTCTTCAGCAGAATTGCCGGCGGCAGAATTCGGCTTTTGTGAATATTCTGCAGTACGACGCCGCTGAAGCGATCCCGATCGCTAACCACAGTATCGACGTGGTCCTGGTCGATACGCCGTGTACCGGAACCGGAACGATCAGGCGTAATCCCGAGATAAGATATTTTATCGAACCCGAAACTTTTGCCTCGATCAATATCAAACAACGTCAGATCCTCGTTAATGCATCCAAAGTGGTTAAGCCTGGCGGGCGATTGATATATTCGAGCTGCTCTCTCGAGAAGGAAGAAAATGAAGACATCTGTAATGGGTTTTTGCGCGAACATGCCGATTTCATGTTCTTGAGACCGCGGGTTCCGGAGCGTTTCATCACCTCGGACGGTTTTGCACGCACCTTTCCGTATCGCGACGGTATGGACGGTTTTTTCCTGGCGGAGTTTAGACACGGATAACTGTGATTGGTGAGGCGGCTGATTAATGCTAAACTCTCTGGTTGATTTTTCGGTTTTGTTATTTCTG
>JBDTMQ010000216.1:0-10970 GCA_039934155.1 Acidobacteriota bacterium
TTAGACAAATCGATGTCGACAATTGAACAGGAATTAGTATCACCGCCATTGGCCGCACCGGCCCGCCGTTCAGCTATGTCGCCGATCTCGGCCCTTTTGCGACTGTTTTCTTCCGTCAGGCTTGGCGTCGCGATGCTCTGCATGCTGGGGCTCGCGTGTTTTCTGGGCATGATCATCATGCAGCAGAACGTCGACGGATTCGAGAATTATTTCGCGGCGCTCACACCCGCCCAAAGGCTCGTCTATTCAAGCCTCGGCCTTTTTAATATTTATCACGCCTGGTATTTCAATTTACTGCTGGGCGTTCTGTCGCTGAATATAGTGCTGGCGTCGATCGACCGATTCCCAAAGACATGGCGGTTCATTTCCAGGCCGCCAGTCGCGGTACCGTTGAGATGGCTCGATCGGTCGAAATACGCGGCCCGGATCGAGTTGCCGGCGCCGGTCGAGACAGCGACGGAAAAGCTTCGGACCTTGCTTAAGCGTCATGGCTGGACAGCTGTTAAGACCGCTTCAAAAGACGGCCGGGTCTTTCTATTCGCGGAACGCGGAAGATGGAACCGGCTCGGCGCCTATCCGGTGCACGTCGCCCTGCTGACAATTTTCCTTGGCGGATTTCTGACATCCGAGTTGGGTACGACCGGTAATCTTCCATTGGCGCCAGGTGAGACGTCCGATCTGATCCGTGAAAATGTGGTCGATCTCAACAGGGTAAGCGAGGTCACAAAAAAACTGCCGTTCAAAGTCACCTTTACCGATATCGAGCAAAAGCTGATCCGGAAGGAAGGTTCACTGGGTGCCGGCAATACTATTGACTGGATCACGCGGTTCACCATCAGTGACGATAACGGGTCCCACGATGCAATGGTCCAGATGAACCGGCCCTACGACTATCGTGGGTATCGGTTCTTTCAGGCAAGCTACGTACCTACCGGACGAGCGAGAAACATCACCCTCTCGCTTCAGCCGGCGGGCGGGGGCTCACCAGAGAATTTGACGATCGAGCGCGACGGGACAAAAACGCTGGCCGATGGTACACGGATCAGATTCGCGGAGTTTCGGGGCAGTTTTCGCATGGGGCCCGAAGATCCCAATGAGGATACGAGCGACTACCCGAATCCGGCCGCCGTGCTTCAGGTCACGCCGGCGGGCGGGATGATGCAGACGGCTTATGCGTTCGGACCGCAAATGGCAAATATCCCGATCGCCGGAAAGCCGATAGCGGGATACCTGTATCAACTGGTCGACTTTGAAAAAGTATCCGACCGCCACATTCTGTCGGTCCAACGGGACCCTGGATCCAACGTGGTCTATATCGGGTTTTCACTCCTTTTTCTGACGCTCGTTGCGGTTTTCTTCTTTTCACACCAGCGTGTCTGGGTCGTGCTCGAAAACACAGAAAATGGCGGGACCTCGTCAACCGTCGGCGGCGATACGAACCGCAGTGAGAATGCGTTCGTTGAGAGACTGGAAAAATTCAAGATGGCACTGGCCGCCGAAGGCACAGTGACGGAGGTGAAATGAATCAAGATATAACGATGGGTCATGCGGGCGTCGAAGTCGACATGGCTGAAGGGAATACTCCGGGCTTACTTCGCTCATACCTGCCGGTGATCCTCGCCCTGGGCGGAGCCCTTGCGGTCGTCGCGGCGCGGATCGGCCTCGGCGGACAAGGCTTTATTTCTGACGGCGCCTTGATGATGCTCGCGCTTGCCTCGTATTTGATCGCGGCCGTGTTCTATCTAACCAATCTCTACGCGCCTTTTCGAATGGCCGAGAATTTAGGGATGTGGGCATCGACGCTCGGTGTTTTCTTCAATTTGTCGAGTTGGCTCGTGCGGTGGTCAGCCGCGTATGATCGTGAACTTGAGATCTTTGTTTTGCAAGGGAAGAACGCAGCCGATATGCCCTGGTTGTTTCGCTACGTTCCCTTCGCAAACCTTTACGATCTGAGCCTTGCGTTCGCATTCGGAGCGGGCATCACTACGCTGCTGCTTATGCGGCGCCAACAGTTCAGGATCATCGCCGCTTTTTCGCTTCCGGTAGCGGCCATCATCCTCGTCCTTGCCCGTTTTATCGGCAGCGAACTGATCGACCTGCCGCCGGTACTTGATTCTTACTGGCGGCCCATACACGTCGGCATCGCCTCACTCAGTTACGGCATCGCCCTCGTTTGCTTTGCCGTTGCCGTCCTCTATCTGCTCAAAGACGGGCTGAAAGTCGAAAAAATGGCGATCTGGACGAGCCTCTTCGCGATCGCTGTCTTTGGAACTATAAGCAAATTCAGTGTTTTTGCGCCGAGCACGTTCGGGACCTATACAGCGTCGACTTTCGTCGGCACATCCCGTATGTCGCTTGCTCTTCGAGCCGACATTCCCTATGTCGGATGGCTGATCGTTCTCGCGGCCGTATTGCTTGCGGCCTCAGTGGTCGCGTACGCCGCTTACCTTAATAATGGCGAAAACAGACCGCGTCGGATCGGCAACTGGCTGCTCAGGGCGTCACTCATTGCACAGGCCGCGGGCATCGGCACGCTTGTATATCAGCTGAAGACCATCACCAGCGTCCTGCCGCTGATTGATACCTCTCAGTATCACCGTTTTGGCGTTTGGATGCTTCAGCAGCAGAGCGTTCCCCAAACCGAGATAAATCAGATGTCGGCGAATCAGATCGCGCAGATGGCGGCCGGATGGGTCAGCGAGAACGGCTCACAGCTTCACCTAAGCCTGAACGCAAATCCGGTCGAACTTTCGGCCCTGATAACGGCATTTGCCGTTACATTCTTCATCATCTTTTTTGGGGTCGACACCGAACGGCTGCGCCGATCACTACCCTCGATCGAGGGGCTTGACGGTGCGATGTACAAGCTTGGAGGAGTTGCTTTCGCCGGGCTGGCACTGCTTCTGATCACGGGTGCGGTTTGGGCGAACGAATCGTGGGGCCGGTATTGGGGATGGGACGCCAAAGAGGTCGGTGCGCTGGTCGCCTGGATAACTTATGCCGGATTTCTTCATTCACGGATCGCATACGGATGGCGCGGACGCCGCTCTGCCTATTTCGCTATCGTTGCGTTCCTATTCGTAATTTTTACGTATCTCGGCGTCAGCTACCTGTTGCCCGGACTACACTCATACGCATAGAAATGGCTATTACAAAAGAAAACGCGCTGTTCACAATTATCGGGCTTCTGGCTGGTGCGATGATCGGATTTTTTGTCGCAAACTCTATTAACACGAGCGTCGCGATAACGAATATGGGTTCGTCGCAGCCCGCCGCCGGGCTGCCCTCTGGTCACCCGAACGTGCCGTCGGGCAACGGCGAAGGCGGCGCAATACCGGAGGTCCAGGCCGCGATCGAGAACGCGCGCCAAAATCCTACCGATTTCGAAGCGCAGATGAAGGCCGCCGAACTCTTTTACCAGATCCAGCGATTTGATGGGGCCACCGAGTTTCTTAAAAAGGCTAATGAGATCCAGCCGGAAAATTACGAGGTCGTAGTAAATCTCGGAAATGCTTCGTTCGACGCTGAAAAATACGAAGAGGCTGAAAAATGGTATTCGACGGCCCTGGCAAAGAAGCAGGATGACCGAGATGTGCGGACCGATCTGGGCCTGACTTTCGTCTTCCGGCCGAAACCCGATTACGATCGGGCGATCACAGAATTCAAGCGTGTGCTGGAGGACGATCCCGGCCATAAACAGGCGCTGCAGAATCTTACGGTCGCTTATACAAAAAAGGAGGATGCGGCTAACGCCAACCTGACCGCGGAACGGCTCGAAAAGGTCGATCCAACAAATTCGTCACTTGCCAAGCTTCGCGAAGACATAGGAAAAATAGGCAAAAAGTGATGTGAATTTGAGGGACCGCGCGGTCTTCGTGGACAAAAGGATGCTCGCGGTTATAATCTGACTGGCAAAACTCTCTTTAGATATGCCCGTTAGGGAAAAGATACTGATCGTAGATGATGACCGGTTCGTTCGCATGGCCCTGGGCGAAGCTCTGCGCTCGTGGGAATACGAGCCCATCGAGGCCGAAAGCGTGGCAGCGGCAGGCAAACAGCTGGAAGCGGAAGAACCCGGCCTTGTATTGCTCGACATTGAGCTGCCCGACGGGTCCGGCCTAGATGTTCTCACCAATATAAAAGAAAGCAATCCCGAAGCGATCGTCGTGATGATCACCGGCAGCGTCGATGTTCCGAACACGGTTGCCGCCCTGCGCGGCGGCGCATATGATTTTATCGGTAAACCGATAAAGCTCGAAGAGCTTCGGATCACGCTTCGCAACGCGATCGAGACCCGAAGCCTGCGTAAAGAGGTAAAGCTGGTCCGGTCAGAACGTTCGAAAGGCATCAGCTTTGCCGACATTATCGGCCAGTCGCCGGCGATCCGCAGTGCCATTGAGCTGAGCCGCCGGGTCGCGACCTCAGACGTTCCATCGATACTGCTGCACGGTGAGACCGGGACCGGAAAAGATATCTTTGCCCGGGCCATTCATCCGGATCGGAAAGGGTAGCGGCACCTTATCTGGAGATAAATTGTGCCGCTTTGCCGGCAACTCTTATCGAATCGGAGTTGTTCGGGTACGAAAAAGGCGCCTTTACCGATGCAAAGCAGCGAAAGGAAGGACTTTTTGAACAAGCGCAGGGCGGCACGATCTTTCTTGACGAGATCGGCGAAATGGAGCTTTCTCTTCAGGCCAAGCTTCTTCGCGTGCTGGAGGAAGGATCGTTTAGACGTGTCGGCGGCTTGAAAGACCTTCCCCTCGATGTTCGAATTATTGCGGCGTCGAATAAGGACCTGAAACGTGTGGCCAACGAGGGAACCTTTCGTCTCGATCTTTATTTTCGTCTTTCGGTGATCCAGGTCGATATACCGCCGCTTCGCGAGAGGGGCGACGACGTTCTGCTGCTTGCGGAGCATTACATCGAGCGGACCAACCAAAAGCGTCGTGCCGGCAAACTCAACGGGCTCTCACCCGAGGTCGCACGTGTTTTTCGCCGGTACCGCTGGACGGGAAATGTGCGAGAGCTTCGAAACGTGATCGAACGCGCGTCGATCCTCGAAGACGGGCCGATGATCACGATGACCCATCTGCCTGCCGACATGGCTATGGAATGCGACGAAAGAGATGCGTCCGCATCGACGTCGTTTCGACTGCCGCCTGATGGGGTCCCGCTGGAAACCGTCGAGTTTGAGCTCGCCCGGCAGGCAATGGCCCGGACCGGCGGAAATCTGACGCGGGCAGCGAAACTTCTCGATATTTCTCGCGACCAATTGAGATACAAGCTCAAAAAATCGGGAGATTACAAGGCTGATGAGGACGAGTTGGCCGAATAGCCGCGTGCGGATTATTCGTCGGAACGTGCGAAAGAATTCTCGGTCGGCTCCTCGTCCCTTTTGTCCAAATCGTTGAAATTACAAGCCTCCGCCGTCTATTCGGTGCGGCACGAATCGTGCATCTTCTTATGATGTTAAGTTTTATCAGGAGGTAAAACCGATGAAAGTCCTGCTTGCAACTGAGGGATCCAAATTTAGTCGGGCGGCTTTAAAGGAATGCGGTCGAATACTTGCGAACAGCGATAATGCCGAACTTCGCATAATTTCTGTCGCTGAAACACCCGTTGTCGTGACGGAGCCATTCGCCATTTCGCCAATGTACGTTGAAGAGCTCGATAGGGCCGTTCGCGAACGAGCCGAAAGGTATGCGTTAGAGGCTCAGGCTGAGCTAAAAAAAGAATTTCCGGGTCTGTCGGCGACGATCACCGTCAAGACCATCACCGGATCACCGGATCAGATGATAGTCGAAGAGGCCGAGAGTTGGGGGGCCGATCTGATCGTTACCGGTTCGCACGGTTACGGGTTCTGGAAACGGGCTTGGTTAGGTTCGGTATCCAGCTCGGTCGTCCATCATGCTCCGTGTTCAGTGCTCGTCGTTCGACCGCAAGCCGCGGTGACGAGCAACGGCCGGTGAAGTCAGAGGTAGAAGGCAATGGCAAAAATACTTATTCTAGGCGGCGGCTTCGCCGGTCTTGTGACCGCAGAAAAATTGTCAGCCGCGATCGATCTCGCACAGCATGAGATCACACTGATCTCGCCATCAAAAGATTTTACCTTTTATCCGGCACTGGTTCGCTTAGCGTTCGGCGAGTGTGAGACTGATGACATGAGGTTCGATCTGCGTGCCCGGTTGTCAGGTTTAGGCGTCAGGTTCGTTCAGGGCGAAGTGCTCGACATTGATCCCCAGCAAAAAGAAGTTTCCATAAGCGGCCCGGACATCAGCGGAAAGGTCGATTACGATATTGTCGTGCTGGCCATGGGACGACGGCTGGCGACCGAGACGGTTCCGGGCTTTTTTGAATACGCCCATCACCTTCTCGGGGTAAAGGCCGCCCGCGAATTCGGATCGGCAGTATCTCGTTTTACATCGGGCAGTATTGTTATCGGTCTCTGTCCCGGCGCATCGCTTCCGGTTCCTGTTTGCGAGACGGCGTTTGCTGTCGCTAACCGTTTCTCAACGGCGATCGATGACGGCCGCGTCACTGTCAAGGTCATTTTCCCGGGATCGCTTGCCGACGCCTTTGGCGGCGCCGAGATTCACAAAGAGCTCGAAACTGCCTTTGCACGTCATCACATCAACGTGTTGTACGATGTACCGATCAAGGAGGTAACGGCTGACGAGGTCCTATCATCGAATAAGCATCACATAAAGTACGACCTGCTAATGCTGCTTCCGCCCTTCAAAGGCCAATCGATGCTGAATAAGCTGGGAATTACGGACGATGCCGACTTTATTAATGTGGATGGTTCGCTCAGGATACACGGTCTGGCGAAGGCTTACGCCGCAGGCGACATTGTCGCTTTTTCAGGACCGAAGCTTGCCCACATGGCCGTGCGTCAAGGCGAGGCTGTAGCCGCGAACATCGCCAGAGAACTCACCGGTTCAAAACCCGATGAGAACTATTATCATGAGATCGCGAGCGTTATCGATACCGGCGGACGGGATTCTATTTATCTACACTACGGGATCTGGGACGATGAGCTTTTCAGCGTCCGAAAAGGAATGACCTGGAGTTGGCTAAAAGGTGCTCATGACGCGGCCTGGAGATATAAGCACAGTAAAGGCGCCGTTTGAGCGGTCGGACACGGCACTTCGATAGATTGGAATATGAGATCGATACCGGCTGGAGAAAAAGGACCGGATACAGTTCGATCCGGGACCGGGGGTCAGGACAAGCGCGACGTGCCTAAACAACTCGCCGACCTTAAGTTCGCGCTTGATCAGGCTACGATAGTTGCCACGACCGATCAAGGGGGCGTGATCACATATGTCAACGATAAGTTCTGCGAGATATCAAAATACAGCCGGGACGAACTTATAGGCAGTGACCACCGTCTGATCAACTCCGGCCATCATAGCAAAGAATTCATTCGCAATTTGTGGACGACGATCGCCAACGGCCGCGTATGGCGCGGCGACCTGAGAAATCGTGCGAAAGACGGATCGATCTATTGGGTCGATACGACCATCATCCCATTTCTGGATGATGCGGGAAAGCCGCTGCAGTACATTGCCATCCGTTATGAGATCACCGAACGAAAGCTTGCCGAAGAAAGGATCCGACGGCAAGCTTCACTGTTGAACAAGGCCCAGGACGCGATCTTTGTCTGCGACCTCCAGAATAATATCCGTTATTGGAATCAAGGCGGCGAAAGGATATATGGCTGGTCTGCCGAGGAAACGGTAGGACAAAGCGTGATCGACGTTCTCTACGCCGGCGCCGACGACAGCATTGCCCGGGCCCGGCTATCGCTCAAAGAGAGCGGCGAATGGAAAGCCGAGGAAAAACATATCCTTCGGTCCGGCGCGTCAATTATGGTCGAGACACGCTGGACGATGGTCACCGGCGAAGAGGGCGGCCCCGATTACATTCTGATCACGAACACCGACATCACCGAGAAAAAGCGTGCGGAAGAGCATCTATTTCGCGCCCAGCGAATGGAATCGATCGGCACGCTTGCCAGCGGCATTGCGCACGATCTCAACAATATCCTGTCGCCGGTAATGATGTCGGTCGAAATGCTTCAGCTCGAGAACGACAAGCCGTCGTCAGCCAGATGGCTTGCGATGATCCGCGAAAATGCCGAACGCGGGGCCAATCTGGTCAAACAGGTCTTGACATTTGCCCGCGGTATGGACGGGGAACGTGTTTCGGTCCAGATCAAACATCTTCTTAAAGAACTGATCGGTGTGTTGAAGGAAACGCTGCCGAAATCGATCAACATCGAATTCAGGATCGACCCCGAGCTTTGGCTGGTCTCTGCCGACCCGACCCAGATCCATCAGGTGTTGATGAATATATGCATCAATGCCCGGGATGCGATGACCGATGGCGGCACGTTAAGGATCACGGCAGACAACAGGGATATCGATGAAAATTATGCCCGTATTAATCCGGATGCCGCTGTCGGCCCATATGTCCTTATAGTGATCGAGGACACGGGCACCGGTATCTCGCCCGACAATGTGACGCGGCTGTTCGATCCGTTTTTTACGACCAAAGAGGTTGGCAAAGGAACCGGTCTCGGGCTGTCGACCGCCCTGATGCTGGTGAAAAGTCACGGCGGGTTTTTGAATGCATACAGCGAGGAAGGACTGGGTGCGCAATTCTCGATCTACCTGCCCGCGGCCAACGCCGAAGCAGCCTCGCGCACGACCCCTTCTGTTTCGCGAATGCCTCGAGGCAGCGGCCAGCTTATCCTGGTCGTCGACGACGAGGCAAACGTTTTAGAGATCACAAAAGCCACGCTCGAAATGTTCGGCTACCGCGTGATCGTGGCCGCCGACGGAAAAGAAGGTGCCGACCTGTTTCACCGCAACTCCGGAGAGATCGATCTTGTGCTGACCGACGTGTCGATGCCGGTTCTTGACGGGCCGGCAATGATATCGGCTATTCGCTCGGATCGCGATGATTCGAGGATCATTGCGATGAGCGGTTTGATGAATCCCGTTCAGATATCGAGACTGGAAGCCCTCGAGATAAATGCCGTCCTCTCAAAACCGTTTACTGCTGAAACGCTGCTGACGAAAATCTTTGATGTTCTGAGCGGCGAGTAACGGCGACCGCGAAAATTCCCACAGCTCAACCTCTTACTTTAAACAGATCTCGGACCTAAACGCCATATACAGAATAATTAGCGGACGTGTGCCGATTGGAACGGGTGTTGCATCTACTGTTATCGGAGCATCTACTGGAGGTAAACCCGATGTTGGAAATACGAGATCTTCCTGATGACGACGCCGAAATGTTACTAGCCAGGATCGGATTTGGACACCTGGCGCTTGCGATGGACAACGAGCCTTACGTCGTCCCGATCAATTACGCTTATGCGAAGCCCGATATTTATTTTTATACGACGCGTGGCAAAAAGACCGAGATCCTCACTGTCAACCCGCGGGTTTGCCTTCAGATCGAGGACCTCGATAAAGACGGCTGTTGGCGAAGTGTGGTGATAAACGGAACTGCCGAGCTTGTGACCGATTGGGACGAATGTCATCGTGCCGTAAAGATGATGCTCGAAAACGGTCTGGAATTGCTCGCAGCGACGGCGATCCGATGGGAAAAGAGCTGGATCAAGGCGAGTGTCGAAGCTGTCTATAAGATCAAACCTGACGAGATGACCGGCAGATCGTCCACCAACCTGATGGTGAGATCTGCCGTCGCCGTGCCGGGAAAACTGGCGACGAATTAGGCCAGCGGGCGCGGCACTTTCAACAGAAATAAGGCGTCAATGTGTGATTTTCCGCGCCGAAAATATTGAAAAACGCGAAAAATACAGGGCTGGAGCACGGTACGCAGTTTGCCCTTTTCGATATCGGCCGGATCCCGACCCTGCTTTTGAAAAGAGGAATTCAGTTGATTGACCGGCCGGGAGGAATGTCATGATCATAAAAATATATCTTGCGATGTGGATGGCGGTCCTTGCGACGGGGGCGATCTTTGCGATCGCCGGCATGTTCACTCAGATGTTCGCCGTCATTTTCGGCTTTACTCTGTTCTCTCTGGTATTTATGGGAATGATAAGCGTTTTGCCGGCAACCTTCGGAAACGAACATGCTGAGGTCGAAACCGCTCAGCCAGCCCTCGCCCCGGTCGCACAGGACGAAGGTACAAAAGCCCAGTTTGCACATGGCCAGGGTTTGATCCCACGACGGACATTCTGATCTGTTTGCCTCTGATACTGAACGGATCGACACGGTCACAAAATTTTTACTGCCTTGAGACAATGGGCCCCGGCGAACGCTATCCTTCTGAACGTGGAAGTTGCGTCGGGGCTGGTTTTGCAGATCGGCCGGTGGCCCATTTGCCAGGGTCTCGATCGTAAGCCGATGTTATGATCGACGGTGTTAGAGATCCCGCAGATCGAACGGCAGGCCCATTTTTCATGAAATTAAAGATAGGGGATACATTTTCGAGCTCGCGTGAGGTCACGGACGAACTGGTCCGAAAGTTTGCCGATATCTCAGGCGACCATAATCCGATCCATTTGGACGAAGAATTTGCGTCGAATACACGTTTTGGCCGGCGGATTGCGCACGGTATGCTAAGCGGCGCGTTTATCTCATCGGTGCTGGGTTATGAGTTGAGCGACCGCAAGATCGTATACCTTTCCCAGACGCTGTGGTTTACCAAGCCCGTGTTTATCGGCGACACGGTCACGTCAACGGCGACCGTCAAGGAAATTCGTAAAGACAAGCCTGTTGTGACGCTCGAGACCGTCTGCACCAATCAAAATGGCGAGCTGTTGGTAACGGGTGATGCGGCGATCATGCTGCTTGAATAATTGACAGGGCATGACCCACGAAAATTAATGTCGGGATTTTTGGGTGATGAAATTCAGCAGTTTTTGCTATCATAATCGCGTGAAAGCCCTGAGAATTATTTTTGCTGTTTCATTTTCGCTGCTAGCCGTT
>JBDTMQ010000217.1:0-3302 GCA_039934155.1 Acidobacteriota bacterium
ACGCCTGTTCCCTCCGTTCACGTGAAACGCCCGAACCCGGCTGATAGGATTGCAGATTTTTTGAAAGCAATTCGGAAAGTTTGGGTGTCGGGCTCGGCGACGGCTCAGGCAGGCCACGCTGTACTTGTGCCCTCGCGGCAGAACCAAGAGTGATCAGGAACATTAAGACAAATAGATTTCGCATAATATCGGCCCTGAGATACATTCTCAAATTATAGCCCGAACAAGTCATTGATTTACCAGAAAGGCGTGATCTGTTCGGATAGAGAAAGAAAAAGCGGCATTACAGCCGCCCGTTCTGTCATTAGTTCCACGTTCAGGCGATCACTTTTCCTGCGGCGTGGCAGATGGCTGGGCTGACTGCCGTGCAGGTGGCTGGCGCTGTGAAATGACAGAGGTCAGCGCCTGTGGGATCTGATTTGAAAGAATATCGCCCTGGTTCTCGATGATCTGATCTATCAACTCAAATTTTTCTTTGTCAAAATCCCTTGTCATCAATACGCCGTTCTTGTCGATCGTCATCGGGTATATCCCAAAAAGTTCATTCTTAAAGTTTTGAAAGAACGACGCGCTCTCTGGCGGCAGGACCTTGGTCCGCTCAGGATTCGGTTCCGGGATGGATGCGCCGATAAGTTCGAGCTGCTCTTTCGCTTTGGCAACCAGTTCGCTATTAGGGTAGTCTCGGACGATCCGCTGAAAATATCGAGCCGCTTCATCCGTTTCTTCCTCAACAAGATATGTCACGGCAAGTTTATACAAAGCCTCGTCGGCAAAGCTGAAATTCGGATACTTGTCCAGGATCTCACGGTACCGCGACTGGGCACCTTTCAATCCCTGTTTCTTTTGATCGACCGCTTTCGTGTAATAAAAATTAGCGATGTACAGACTGTGAAGTCCCAGATTGTCCTGGACCTCGTTCACTCGCTTTAAGGCTTCTTCACGAAGGATCGAATTTGGATACTGCTGGACCAGAGCCTTTAATTTTGCCTCGGCGCGTTTTGCATGCGTAGCATCACGGTCGGGCAGACCGATCTGACGCATCTCCGATTCGGCGATCTTTAATATGACGCGATCGGCAAGCGGATGGGTCGGAAAGAATGTCAGCCAGTCCTGATAAGAAGCGATAGCCTGGATCAGTCCGCTCGTCGTACCTTCGAGAAAAAAGGAATCGGCTACGGCCAGTTTTGACATCGGCAGATAAGGTGAGTCGGGATAGGTGGTAATGATCGTCTGGAATAGAAGACGGCCGACGTCAAAATTCTTTTTCCTCACCTCGCGCGTCGCAACGATAAACAGCTCTTTATCGCGACCCGGCGAGACCGTGCCGATCAGCTCTTCGAACTCATCGTTGCCGCCGCCGCCGAAAATACCGAGAAACTTTTTCTTCTTTTTCGGGGTTCGCGGCTGTCCTTCTGCCGAAACGGGATTAGCACGGGCCTGTGCCGTCTCGATCTGGACCGAGTCGGAACGTTTTTGCAGGTCGGCGACGCTGGCCTCGAGCTGGTCGATCTCGCTCGATTCGTACTTCTCGGCCCGATCTATCTTTCCGCGGATGCTGTTAACATCGGATTGCAAACCGGAGGCCTCTTTCTCGATCGATTTGAGCCGGATGATCGGCGAATCAGGACTTTCTTTACCCTTTTCGTCCTTACTCTCTTCTTTAAGCACCGATGCCGCACTTGCGGCCGATCGTCTGATCGTCTCGAGCTTCTGCCGCATTACCTCGAGCCGCTGTGCGGGTGAACCGTCGCCGGGCTGCTGAGCCTGTGTAAAACTGGCGAAAGATAGTCCGAGAGCCACTGAAATTATGGCGGCAATTGCCGATTTTCTAAACAAAGACATAATTAATCAACCTTTACCAATATAACCGTTTCGATCAAACCCACACGGCGCCGCGTTCTAATAATGCTTTGACCGCATTTTCCGGATCGCCCGAACCGTAAACAGCCGAGCCGGCGACTATGATCTCGGCACCGGCGTCGACTATCGCTGAAATATTATCCGCATCAATGCCGCCGTCGATCTCTATCACTGTGTTCAGTCCCCGGCTTACTATCATCGACTTTAATCGCTTTAGTTTATCGAGCGATGTTGGTACGAATTTTTGTCCGCCAAATCCGGGATTCACCGACATTAGAAGCACAAAATCGGCGTATGGAAGTGCTTCTTCGAGCATCACCAGCGGCGTAGCCGGATTTATCGCTATCCCGGCCTTTGCACCCGCTTCTCGAATACTATTCAACGTTCGATTCAAATGCGGATCCGCCTCGACATGAACGGACACCATATCGGCTCCAGCCTCTACGAACTGACCTGCATACTGCCCTGGATCCTCTATCATCAGATGCGTATCGATAGTCAGCATGGTTGACTTTCTGATCGACCTAACGACTGGAAGCCCAATAGTGATATTCGGCACAAAATGGCCGTCCATTACGTCAACATGCAGTATGTTGGCGCCGCCCGCAACGACAGCGTCGATCTCCTCCCGAAGTCGCGTAAAATCAGCTGAAAGGATCGAAGGTGCTATTTCAAACATTTACAAATTTGCAGTTACTTTGTTGCGATGAAGTATCATTCCGTTGCTCGCAGGAATGTCAGGGTTTTTCGATGTTTTACGGCCGCTGATCGCCGCTTGGCGACCTGCTGGTCACCGGCGGTCTGTTTCGGTTTGGTGAGGGCTGAGGCTTTGCCGGTACCGGAATATCGCCGGCCTTATTCTTGTCAGCCGGGTCCCCTTTCTGTCCGTCCTTTTTCTCGGCGTCCTTCTTGGTATCCGGAACTGCTTTCGGATCTGTGCTTGTATTCGAATTAGTCTCGTCCCCTAACGAATCGCGAGTTGTATCAGCCTTTTTCTTATTTACATTCGAATTCGTATTTGCCTTTGGTCTCTTCGGCTTGTCAGAGATCATCTCTTCGATCTTTTCACTGTCATCCTTTTCGGTCGAAGGAATTACCGGCGGAGGAACTTCGCCCTCGCTGCCCACCTTGCTTACAACCACTAGGATCATCTGGCCGGTCTTGACGGTCTCTCCGGCTTTTGGCAGTTGTTCGAGCACGGTATTTATTTTTTCGTTGCTTGCTCGGTCGGCTCGTCTCTTGATCTTCAATCCCAAACCCGCAAGTTCCTTTTCGCTTTCGACGAAGTCTTTGCCGGTAATATCGGGCACAGTGATCTCAGAGCCCGACAGCGACATATAAACCACGCCCGCCATTCCTACACCGAAAGCACACATTAAGACCCCGACCAGGAGGAGCTTGCCAATGGAAGAACTTATTTTTGAAATAATACTCACAGAAAT
>JBDTMQ010000218.1:0-9419 GCA_039934155.1 Acidobacteriota bacterium
ACCTCGGCCGCGGCCATCGCGGCCCGCATTGCCACTGTCGGTTGGGTAACTGTATCGCTTCTCAGATCGATCATTCTTGATTCGGGGTTTCAATGGCAGATCCGGCAAATATTCCGGATCATAAGATTTTGCCACGAATCACGCTCAAAGAAAATTTGGCCGACGTCTTTGTTTTCGGCCCGTGTCGCACATATAATCGGCGTGTTTCTCGCATTCCGCTAGATTTATCACTCAGATATTCAGGAGAACTTATGTTCATAAGAGCCATATTTGCATTGCTTTATCTGTGTTTTGTCATTTTGCCCGTGACTGCCCAACAGACGGGCGCACCCGGTGAAAGACGCGGGACCGGAACGGTCGTCCTCAAAGCCGCACGAATGATCGACGGAACCGGAGCCGCACCGGTCGCCAACGCGGTTATTGTCATTACAAATGACCGCATCGTTTCAGCCGGTCCGGCATCATCCGTACGGATCCCGGCCGGCGCGACCGTCATCGACCTTGGCGACGCGACGCTTTTGCCGGGTTTCATCGATTCTCATACACACATCATCGGCCGGACCCTCGGCGATCCCGCGGGCGACAATGCCTCCGTCAGGGATATTCCGTCGTTTGCCGCGATCATTGGCGTCGGCAATGCAGAGCGAACTCTCAACGCAGGATTCACGACGATCAGAAATCTCGGCGCGCCTGATTTTGACGATATTGCGCTCCGAAAAGCGATCAACGAAGGCTGGATCATCGGACCCCGAATTATTGCGGCGGCACACGCGATCGGTATCACCGGCGGTCATTGCGACGAGAATGGTTATCGTCCCGGACTTGCCGACGGCGACTACAAAACCGGCATCGCCGACGGGCCCGAGGCGGTTCGCGCAGCGGTCAGATACCAGGTCAAGTACGGGGCCGACGTTATAAAGACCTGTGCCACGGGCGGTGTGCTGTCAGAAGGCGACGCGGTCGGCGCAACGCAATACTCGTATGAAGAATTAAAAGCACTGGTCGACGAAGCCAACAAACTCGAACGAAAGGTCGCTGCCCACGCGCATGGCACCGAAGGCATCAAGATCGCCGTTCGCGCCGGCGTTTCGTCGATCGAACACGGTTCATTCCTCGACGACGAAGGGGCGAGAATGATGGCCGAAAAGGGAACCTATCTGGTTCCGACGTTAATGGCCGGCGAGACCGTCGAGCGCCTCGCCAAGTCGGGTGTTCTAAAAGGCTTCCGCGGTGAAAAGGCATTGGCAGCCGCGGCCGCGATGCGTCACGCGATCAGGATCGCCGTTGCGGCTCGCGTTCTTATAGCTCTCGGCACCGACGCCGGCGTGATCCCGCACGGAACAAACGCCCATGAGTTCACATTGATGGTCGAATGGGGCGGAATGTCGCCGCTCGAATCGATCAAAGCCGGCACGCTCAACGCGGCAGTACTGCTCGGCATCGACAAGGATCTCGGTTCGATCACTGCAGGGAAGATAGCCGATATCGTTGCGGTTCCCGGCGATCCGACAAAGCAGATCACACAAATGGAAAAGGTCAATTTTGTAATGAAGAACGGCGCCGTTTACCGACGGCCTTAAGTGGCGAGAGGGAAATTGGAAGATGGTAGTTAGTAGGCGGAAGATGGAAGAAAGAAATAATAGATCTAAGATCTGAAATCGAAAATTTGAAACATAAAATGAAATCTAGAGTCTAAAGTCGCACATCCGTTCTCGATGTTCGGGGTTGTGATAAAAGGAGCATTACCATGGCGAATCAAGTAAAGCCCATTCCTGACGGCTGTGAAGGGATCACGCCGTATTTGATCTGCAAGAACGCGGCCGCTGCGATCGATTTTTACAAACGTGCGTTCGGCGCCGAAGAGATCTACCGGATCGAGGGCGAAGGCGTGGTCGGTCACGCCGAGATGAAGATCGGCAAAGGCTTATTCATGCTGGCCGACGAGTTTCCCTCGATGGGTGCCGAAAGCCCCGAAACAGTCGGCGGCACGCCCGTCAGCCTTTATATTTATGTTGAGGACGTCGACAGCTTTACCGAGAAAGCGATCGCAGAGGGCCTGACCGTGCTAAAGCCAGTCGCTGATCAGTTTTACGGCGACCGTTCGGGCCATTTCCAGGATCCGTTCGGTCATAAATGGGGTTTTGCGACGCATATCGAGGACCTGACGCCCGAGCAGATCAGCGAACGCGCCGCCGCGGCCCACGCGGGGTAAAACTCGCTAATGGCAGCGGGAATGTGAGAGCCGCATGATCCCGGCAAGCTCTTGATCAAGCTGTGCCGCACCTGTCAGAACGAGCATGTGCGAGATACGCGGCATCGGGCCGGTCAGCTTTGCCTTTCCGATAACATCGTCAAACGGGCGCTCGCCGAGGTCGAAACCGATCCGAAGCTCTTTGGGTTTAACATTGATCGCGGCGAATTCGCGATTCTCGAGCACCGAAACATACGTCTTTTTCGGCAGTATCGTCGCATCGGGAAAGTTCTCCACGACAAACGCAATAAATCGCTCATAAAGCGGGCGCATTTCTGCCGACTTTGCGAACTGATTTTCGAGAAGGTTGTCGGTGCTTGCGTAAACGAGCATGCCTCCGTTGGCGTGAATGCCGGCGAGCAGGGCCGCATTCATATGGCCGAAACCGTGGTCGGATTTCAGCCAGGCGATGGTCTCATTTCGCTTTTTGCTGCCATGAGCGTCCAGCAGTTTTAACCACGCCGCAAGATCGCGGCCGGTCGACGCCTTGACGCCGTCAATAAATTCCTTTTCAAACTCGCCCGATGTTTTTTGTGCCATTGCTTCTCCTTTGCCGGTGCCCGACTTATCTCCAGATCCCCAAAATGAGCCCGATCAGCGCAAAATAGACGATGATATATCCGCAATTGATTGCAATGTGCTTTAGCGAACGCTGTTCGAAAAGTGAGATTACGACGAACATCGCGGCAACCCAGCCGACACCGGCCAAAAGCCCGGCAGTAATGCCCCATTGCCAGGTCGTGTCGGGACCGCCAAGAAAAAATGCGAGGTTGTACGACATTACCCAAGCGAGAACGAAGGTCAGGCCGAACGTTTTCACCGGGCTGCTCGCGGCGAGCTGCTCGTCGGATAATCCGGTCTCATGCTGCCATGCCCTTTGAAACAACAGTGGCGAGTACCAGAGCCCGCCAATGACAAGGCTCAGAACGGCACAAATTAGAACGGCGATATGATTGATGTAAAAATTTTCCATACGGCGATGAGGATAATGCCGGGACACGCGATGTGTATTGGAAAAAATTTACCTTCTATCCGACTGGAATATAGTTCTGATAATTAGTGTGAAGTTTTGAATAGCTTTTGGGCGTGAAGCCCGAAAATTGCTTGAAGTCGCGGATAAAATGCGCCTGATCGTAAAAACCCGCGTCAAGCGCGATCTGCCGCCAATCGTGACGCTCAGCGGCGTCGATGATCGCGACGGCTTTTTGAAATCGCATTATTTTCAGATACGACTTTGGCGTGACGCCGACCGACCGGCGGAACATATCGATAAAATGCTTCTGCGAATATCCGATCTTATCGTTCATCCGGCCGATACTGACAGCATCCGGACGGCGTGTCATTTCAGCAAGGGCAAATTCGACACACGGATTGACGCCCAGCCTGGACAGGAATTTTCGGGTCAGAAAGTCCTCGGCGATCCCGAAGCGTTCAGCAACCTCCGATGTTTCGATCAGGCGCTCTCTCAGCTCGCCCATCTCGCCGCCCCATATAAGATCGGCGTCGACAACGCTGTCGGCGATCTCATTCATCGGAAACGGATAAAACGGCGCGGCCATTCCTTTTTTGAACGAAATGACCATCATCGCCGCACCGTCGCCCGAGGGGATCGTTATCGGCTCCGTCCGCACGCCCGACGCCCAAACGTGATTGCACGCCTGTATCTCTTTCAACGTGTGATTGTCGTAAATGAATTGCGGCGCGTCGCCAAAATCGATCAGTATCTCGGTGTCGCCGTTTGGCAGAAACCGATCCATCGAGTGCGAGTGATGAATGCCTTCGTAATAGATCATCACCTCGACAAAGCCGCCGAGCGGGAAACCGGGGATGTAGGTCTGAAGGATCATCGGCCAGGATCTACAGGTCGGCGGTTTCGACGGCGGTGATCTTTTCTACCCGTCGCTCGTGACGACCGCCCTCAAAATCGGCCTCAAACCACGCTTTCACGATCTTTTTCAGCTCTTCGTCTGACGTATAGCGGGCGGCGAGCGAAAGCACATTTGCGTTGTTGTGCTGTCGTGCGAGCCGGGCGATCTCTTCGCTCCATGCGACGGCCGCTCTAATTCCACGCACCTTATTGGCCGCGATCGCCATACCCGTTCCCGAACCGCAGACCAACAGCCCCTGATCGTATTCGCCGGCTGCGACCGCCTCGGCCACCTTGCGCGCGAAATCGGGATAATCGACCGCATCCGCCGAATGTGTCCCCATATCCTCATATTCCACGCCGATCTCGTCGAGCGTCGATTTGAGCTTTTCCTTTTCCTCATAGCCGGCATGATCAGCGGCCAGGGCGATCTTTTTTGTCATTTTTTGATCTCCGATAAATGAGATTCTATATCTTTCTGGGGCCGGTGCAAAAAATCATGGAAGTTTTTGGATCCCCGCCGATACAACTTTTGATGACCGCAAGAACTCCAACAGATATCGTTCTGAGTTTGGAGGATCAAGATGAATATCAGAAAGGCTTTACTGGCGGCAACGCTTTTAGGACTTTTTGCGGCTTATGCTTTGGCCACAGGTCCGGCCGAGCTTGCAAAACAGGCAGTTTCCGAAGATGCGTCGGCATCGGGGGAGGCGATCCGCGAACTTCGCCAAAGCGGCCCATACGGGCTTGACGTCCTGCTTAACCAGTTTGCGGGTGAAATTGCCGAATTTACGGCAAACGGAAAAAAGACCGACCAATGGCTGCGGATAGCGCGGGCCCTCGATTCGGTCTCGATGCAGAAAGATTCATATTCTTCCGGCCTTTACTGGTACACCGATCTTGACGATGCCAAAGCCGCGGCTAAAAAACAGAACAAGCCGATCCTTTCGCTGCGTCTTCTGGGCAATTTGAACGAGGAATTCAGCTGTGCGAACAGCCGCCTATTCAGGTCGGTCCTTTATCCGAATGCTGAGATAAGAAAATATCTTCGTGATAATTACATCCTTCACTGGCTGTCGGTACGGCCGGCACCGCGGATCACCATCGATTTCGGCGACGGCCGCAAAATTGAGCGGACGATAACGGGCAACAGCATTCATTACGTGCTGGATGAGAATGGAACGGTTATCGAGGCGCTGCCCGGCCTCTACAGCCCTAAAGGTTTTCTGATCTATCTGACCCAGGCAAAACAGGTCAATGACCGCATCGACGGGCTCTCGCCCGAAAAGCGAGACCGCGCCCTGCTTGGTTACCGAAAGCTCAGCTTTGATCGACTGGCCGCCCAGCGTTCAAAGGCGGTGGTGATCGCAAAGGTCGATCTGGTCGAGCCAGGTCCAGCAATTATCACGCCCGTGGCACCGGCCGCAAATGTTAAACAGACCGGGCCTGCGTTTGCAATTAGTGCTATAACCGCCGCACCGGCCGCCTTGACCAAAATGGCTGTAACGGACGAATTATCGATGCTCCGCGTTTACGACAACTTCGCCCGTTTCGAGCCGACCATAAAACTCGACGACTGGAACAGATTGGCGCGGGTCTATTCGCCTGGAGCATCACTCGATGCGGCCAGTAACGCGTTCATTCGCCGTCAAAATCTATCGACAGGCCTGATCGAAAGCGATTTTAAGAAGCTGTTTGAAAAACTCGAAAGATATATTGCGCTCGATACGACACGCAACGATCTTCTCTTCCATACCAAACTTTACGAATGGCTTAACCGCGAGCCGCGCGTTGAGGTCGAAAAACTGAATGACTGGGTTTATGCCGACCTTTTCATGACGCCCGCGTCCGACAAATGGCTGGGCCTTTATTCAACAGACATTTATACTGCACTTGACGGCAACGGGATCATAAAATAGATCTTCGAACAAACGAGGACAGCGGATCGGTACGATTGACGCATCAGAAGATGCAAAATGGGCCGCCGCTGTCGCTTTTTTTGCGAAAAGGTTGTTCAAACCTCGCAAAAATGCTTATAATTCCGCGAGCACTTCCGTTTCTCCGCGATGAAGTATCGTTTTCGCAACATCCTTTTACCTTTCTTGTTACTGCTGCCCTTCGCCACGACGGCCGCGGCACAGGACTTTCTGCCCGAACTTGTCCGCCGCATCAAGCCATCGGCAGTTGCGATCGAGACATTTGATCAAAAGGGAAATACGCTTTCGCGTGGCAGCGGATTTTTTATCGCCGCCGACCGGATAATCACCAATCGCCATGTGATCGAGCGTTCGAGTCGTGTCGAAGTTCACCTTCTCGACGGTAAGAAATTCGTCGTCCGCGGTGTTTTGGCTGTCGATGGCGAGGGCGATCTGGCTCTGCTTCAAGTAGAGGTGCCGGCCACGGCGGCGCCTCCGCTGCCGATCGTAAAGGCCGTGCCTCAAGAGGGCGAATCGATCGTCGTCATCGGCAATCCATTCGGGCTCGAAGGCAGCGTGTCGAACGGCATTGTTTCGGCCGTTCGCGAGATATCGGGCTACGGTCGCATCATACAAATAACGGCCCCGATCTCGCCCGGCTCTTCGGGTTCGCCCGTCGTCAATATGTTGGGACAAGTTATCGGCGTCGCGACGCTGCAGGCGGCCGAGGGGCAAAGCCTGAATTTCGCTGTGCCCGCCGAACGGATCGCACAGCTTAAGGTCGGCGAACTGCAGAGCTTTGCATCGCTCGCCTCTGACACACAGCGCAGCAGGCGTTCGGCGGCCGAGCGGGTCTATTCACAGGGCGTGGCCCAACTGTCGCGTGACGATTTCGGACGCGCGCTCGGATATTTTGAAAAGGCGGTCGAGACCGACCCGGCATATCCCGAGGCATGGTATCAGGCCGGCTTTTGTTACGGCGTGCTCGGCCGACACACCGACGCACTCAAGGCATCGAAACAGGCCGTCAAGCTGCGGCCGGATTGGGCCGAAGCTCTCGCCAATGTCGGAGCTTCGAATTTTGCACTCGGCCAATATAAGGACGCGGTCGACGCATATCGCCAATCGCTGAAGATCGAAGATTCGCCCGACACCCAATATGCCCTCGGCCTGACCTTCGGCAAAATGAACCGCACCGACGAAGAGATACTTGCGTATAAACGGGCGATCGCGCAAAAGCCCGATCACGCCGGGGCGATCGACAAGCTCGGCGCCGCCTATTTTAAGCTCAAACGCTATTCGGAATCTGCCGCTGCTTACGAACAGCTTCGGTCGTATCGGCCCGACGCAAAAACTTATAATTCGCTTGGCGAAAGTTATTTTGAGATCGGCAAGGTTCAGGAAAGTCAGGAGGCGTTTACCAACGCGCTCGGCTACGACCCCGATTTTGACCGTGCCCGGTTCAACCTCGGCCGTTCGTATGTAAAGATGGGTAATGCCGATATGGCCCGCGTTCAGTACGAGATCCTGCGAAATGCCCGCTCTGAATTCGCCGACCGCCTTTTTGTATTGATCGAACCCTAGATCATTCCGGCCGCCGGTTGATCAAACTTGCCACAAATCCAGCTCCGAATCCGTTATCGATATTTACGACCGAAACGTTCGACGCGCAGGAATTGAGCATTCCGAGCAGTGCCGCGATGCCGCCGAACGAAGCGCCATAGCCGATGCTGGTCGGCACCGCGATTACTGGCACCTTCACCATTCCGCCGACAACCGACGGCAGAGCGCCTTCCATCCCGGCAACAACGATCACCACGCGTGAGCTTTGCAGCAGCTCGCGTTCAGACAAGATCCGATGAATGCCGGCGACGCCCGCGTCCCAGATGCGTTTGACCGAATTACCCATCGCTTCGGCCGTCAATGCCGCTTCTTCAGCGACCGGAATATCGCTTGTCCCGGCCGTTACGACTGTGATATCCGAAATACCACGGTCGGTCTGGTCGCGCATCAGGCGTATCACACCGGCTGCCTCGTGCCATTCGGCATCGGTATGAATGTTCCTGATGTGTCCAAAAACCTCGGCGGTAGTTCGCGTAACCAGCACGTTCGGCGCACGCGCTGCCAAACGCTCAAAAATGCCGGAGATTTGCTCCGCGGTTTTTCCCTGGCCAAATATCACCTCAGGAAACCCCTGCCGTTCGCCGCGTGCATGATCGACGCGCGCGTATCCGATATCCTCGAACGAAAGGTCCTTGATCTGCTGTGCGGCTTCGGCAGCGGTGAGTCCGCCCGAGGCGTGAAGCCGCAGGATATTTTCGATTTCAGATGTATTCATAGCGCAATGAACGAATCTACAACACCGAAGCGGTAAAACAAAAAAGGGCGGGATTCGGGAATCCCGCCGAAGAAGTTCGACCTGGAGAATAATGAATAAGATCAGACCAGCAAGCCCGCGTATTTGTACGCCTGAGAAAGACGTATGAACCCCCAGATAACCAGGTCATTGCTGACCAGATCAAGAATAAAATTGAATATCGGACATTCGCATCCGTTCATCGCCTTTTCCTCCTATGACGCGGGCGGCACTGTTGACCGGCCGTCTCTGATATGAAACGCGAAGTTATTCGGCGATTCGTATCACCGTTTAGAAAGGAAGTTTGTTTTTTCGTACGGAACGGCTAGAATCGTCACACGCTTTTATGGAATTGACCGTCGCCATCACAGGTGCCTCGGGCACGATCTACGCCCACCGCACGCTGCGGCTGCTGATCGAGAGCGGCGCCATCGAAACGATAAATTTGATCTTATCGGGAACGGCCGCGACCGTTGCCCAGGTCGAAATGGGCGTCAACCTTCGCGACGCGTCCGCACGCTCGGTAAACGAATGGCTGGGCATTGAGGCAGACGATAAAACTATCAGGCTGTGGCGTTTGGATAATCTCGCGGCCAAACCTTCATCAGGCTCGAACAAACAGGCCGGAATGATCATCGTTCCGTGCTCGATGGGAACGCTCGGCGCGATCGCGTCGGGCGCAGGAACAAATCTGATCCACCGCGCCGCTGATGTATGCCTGAAAGAGGGCAGAAAACTGGTGATCGTTCCGCGCGAGACGCCGTATAACGCGATCCACTTAGAGAATATGCTGCGGCTGTCGCGTGCCGGCGCCCGGATACTTGCCGCCAGCCCGGGTTTTTATCATCGGCCAAAGACGATCGACGAGCTCGTCGGCCATTTGTGTTACCGGATACTCGATCAGTTCGACATACCGCATTCGAGCCGCTCGCAGTGGACGGGCGACGAAGTGTCAGAACCGCCTGCGTGAGCGGGCGGCCGGTTCCGCTGGCGCGCGGCCAGCGCTCAATTCAATATGAGGCCATTTCG